>JAGCRH010000136.1 GCA_017964785.1 Prevotella sp. | reverse complement strand
TTGAAATTTGAAGTTTGAAATTTATGATTACATTATTTGCGGACAATCGTCTGGGCGCGATCGGGGCCGATGGAGACAATCTTAATCGGGGTTTCGAGTTGGGCTTCGAGGAAGGCGATGTAATCCTTGAAGGGCTTCGGGAACTGATCCTCGCTGGTGAACTTGGTCATGTCGGTCTTCCAGCCGGGGAGCGTCTCGTAGACGGGTTCGATGCCCTCCTCGATGTTGTAGGGGAAGTCGCGGGTCTCGATGCCGTTCACCTTATAGGCAGTGCAGGCCTTGATGGTGTCGAAGCCGTCGAGCACATCGCTCTTCATCATGATGAGTTGCGTCACGCCGTTCACCATGATCGAGTAGCGCAGGGCCACCAGGTCGATCCAGCCGCAACGGCGCTCACGACCCGTCACGGCACCATACTCGTGGCCGAGGTCGCGGATCAGTTTGCCAGTCTCATCGAAGAGTTCCGTGGGGAACGGGCCCGCACCGACACGGGTGCAGTAGGCCTTCATGATGCCGTAGACCTCGCCGATCTTGTTGGGTCCGATGCCGAGACCCGTGCAGGCTCCGGCGCAGATGGTGTTCGAGGAGGTGACGAAGGGATACGAGCCGAAGTCGACATCGAGCATCGTGCCCTGGGCGCCCTCGCAGAGCACCGACTTGCCGCTTTTCAGGATGTTGTTGATCTCATGTTCGGAGTCGACAATCGGGAACTGGCGCAGGTACTCCACGCCTTCCAGCCATTTCTTTTCCACCTCGGTGATGTCGTAGTCGAAGTTGAGGGATTTTAGGATGGCCTCGTGACGGGCCTTGGCCTTGGCGTACTTCTCGGGGAAGTTGTCGAGGATGTCACCCACGCGCAGACCGTTGCGGCTCACCTTGTCGGTATAGGTCGGGCCGATGCCCTTGCCGGTGGTGCCAACCTTATTCTTACCCTTCTGGGCCTCATAGGCAGCATCCAGCACCCGGTGCGTCGGCATAATCAGATGCGCCTTCTTCGAGATGTGCAGACGGGAGTGCAGGTCGTGGCCGCTGGCTTCGAGCGCCTTCGCCTCGTCCATAAACAGATCGGGAGCCAGCACCACACCGTTGCCGATGATATTCACCTTACCCCCCTGGAAGATACCGGAGGGAATGGAGCGGAGCACATATTTCTGGCCCTCGAACTCCAACGTGTGACCGGCATTCGGGCCGCCCTGGAAACGGGCAATCACATCATACTTGGGGGTCAGCACGTCGACCACCTTACCTTTTCCTTCATCGCCCCACTGCAAACCGAGCAGGACATCAACTTTACCTGTGTTCATATCTTATTTAGTGTTTGTTTTTTCTTTCTTTACATCTTTATTCAACTGACGCGTCAACTTGGCTTGACAAGTGCTGCAAATGCCGTAGATATAGAGTGTATAGCCGTCCTTACGGAACCGTTTCAGATGGGTGGAATCGATGGCTTTCGATATCTGGTTGGACTTCAACTCCGTCACCTTCCCGCACATCGTACAGATCTGATGGCAGTGACTCGTATTGTCGTAGCACGCCTCGTAGACCGTAGACCCCTGAAAGCGGTGACGGATGACGAGGCGCAGTTGCATGAAGAGATTGAGCGTGTTGTAGAGGGTGGCGCGACTGACGGGGAAATTGTAGTCGCGGATCAACTTGTCGCTCAGTTCTTCGAGCGTAAAATGCCCGTGGATATTATAGATGGCTTTGAGGATGGTATAGCGCTCAGGCGTCTTGCGATGATTGTTCATCTCAAGGTAAGTGTCGAGGATCCGGAGCACGTTTTTCCACACGTCAATCTTTATCATACCATCTGTGTTTCAAAAAAACCGCACAAAGGTACGACTTTTCGGGGAGAAAAGCGCAAGACAATTTATAAAAAATCTAAATTGGCGTGTTTTAGGGCACTTTTGGCAATACGCTCATAGACGAGACCGAGGTCTGCAAAGCGCTGAACGGCGGTCATTGCCGCTTTACGCACCATCAGACTATCGCCCTGCAGGGCCGCGATGGATTGGTCGATGAACTCGTTGATGCCACGCTCGTTGGGCTCCTGCTTATTCATGAACAGACGGGAGAGGATATGGAAGCCGCAGAGTTGGTAGAGGGGCTTGTCGGATGCCATCCATGTGTAGGCTTTCTCCGGAGCATACGGCAAGTATTGGAACAGGTTGAAAGCGGCCTGCTCGGCAATCTCCTGCGTGGTGATCTGCTCCATCCAGATGTCGATGACCTCGGGGAGCACCTCGTCGGGGGGCATGATCATCGTGGCGAGGATTTTGCATTCGCGGACATTTTCCTTGAACAAAGCGATGGCGAGGGAGTAACGGGTGTTGGGTGTTAGGAGTTGGGGGGTAGATATCAGTTCATCGGCCTTGGCACGAAGGCGCGGCAGAGTGGCACCCCAGTTGAGTTTGTAGTCGGCACCCTTGTCACGCATCGACTTTGCCACCGCCCCGTCCATCATCTGACGGAACGACTGCTTGATTTCCTTCACCATTTGACTGACATCTTCCATCTTACCTCATACTTCTCACCTCTTACTTCTAAATCAAGGTTCCGTATTCACTGCCATATCGCAGCATCTGGTGGGCATAACTCTCACCGTAATATACCTGGATGTCGCAGATGTCACCAGCCATGTCGTAAACGGGCAGCAACTGCGGATTGATAAAGCCCTTATAGGGAGCAAGGTTCAGGTGTTTGTAGCGCTCCAACACTTCCTGATGCAGTTCGGGATCCACCTTCACGGCATAACGCTCCACCAAGGTCCGTGCTGCCTCGTAGTCGCCCTCGCTCTTGATGCGCTGCACCTCTGCCAGCAAACGGGCAATGAGGGTGCGCAAGGCTGCATAGTCGGTTATCTCCACGTAGGTCTTGTCGTCGCGGCGGATGAGTCGGATGGCGTTGCCGTTCTCATAGCACCAATGAGCGATGAGGGCACGGTTGCGCATGTGAGCCTCTTCTATCTGATGACCCGGGGTGATACGGATGAGTTGTGTCATCAGACCGTTCATCATATAGGTATAGTACTGCGACTTATAGGCCTCCATATCGGGTGTCAGACCGAGTTCCACGAGTTTCTCGTCAGCAATATAATAGAGACCGAAAAGGTCTGCCCTCGCCTCCTCTATCGTATTACCGTAGGCTTTCAGTGCATCAGAATCCACACCAGGCAACAACTGTCCACTGCCGTGTCCGAGGCACTCATGCAGATCGGTATGCAGGTCATCGCAGATGTCGCCATATTTCTCAATCAGGTGCAGCGTGTCCTGGTCGATGACAAACTCCTCCTTGAAACCGTTGCCGTGAGCCGCCTTATTGTAAGCATCAGTGATGTTGCTGATGGTGATGCTCTTGCTGCCGTATTGCGCCCTAATCCAGTCGGCATTGGGCAGGTTAATACCGATAGCCGTCGAGGGATATTCTTCACCACCAAGCATGGCGGCACAGATGACATTGGCTGAGACACCCTTGACCACCGGTTTACGGAAACGGGCATCGACAGGTGAATGATCCTCAAACCACTGGGCGTTCTTGCTGATGGTCTGGGTACGATGGGTAGCCTCCTCATCGATATACTCCACGAGTCCTTCCCACGAGCCTTTCAAGCCCAACGGATCGCCATAGACCTCAATGAACCCGTTGATGAAATCAATGGCGGCATCGTGCTCACCCACCCATTCGATGCAATAGGCATTGAATACATCCAAATCACCTGACTGATAATACTTTATAAGCAGAGAGATGATACGCTTCTGCTTATCGTTTTCTGCTACATCCAATGCCTTCTCCAACCAATATACGATGTGTCGGATGGCATTGCCGTACAAACCTTCTGACGACCAGACACGCTCCTTCAAAACCCCATTCTCCTTCACCAATGTGGAGTTCAGACCATACGACTGCGGGGCTTCATTTCCAATATTCTCTTGCTTCATCCGAGCGTAAAAGTCCTCTGCTTCCGCCTGGGTCACCCCCTCGTAGAAATGACAGGCTGATGTCGTCACCAAATCCTCGCCATCGGCCTTGTTGACACGCTTGGGAAGGACGTTCTCATCAAAGATAACCGGGAACAACTCATCACAGAACTGCTGCAAGGTCTCACCCTCCCTCAATGGCAGACGGCGCACATCCACCTGACGAAGCACATGCTCCAAATAGTCTCTGCTGAACCCCGGTTCGAACTTCTCACAACCATAGTGGTGGTAGATGCCATTCGAGAACCAGACACGTTTCAGATAGACCTCCAATGCCTTGAACTCATCCGTGCTGTGATCAATGGAGAGGTCGGTATAGACCACTTCCAGCATCTTACGGATGCGAAGATTGTATTTACCGTATTGGTCGAAGGTAATATCCCTGCCAAAATGAGTCGCTTGGGCGAGATAATAGACTAATATCTTCTGCCGAAGCGACAATTTCTCAAATCCGTTCAAACGATAGCGAAGCAGTTGCAAATCAGCAAACCGCTCGCTCTGATAATTGAAATCCACGAAGCCCTCCTCCTTAATCCTTTTTACGCTTGCTTCCTTTTTCTTTCTTCAAGGAAGGATGCTGAAGAAGATGCTTCAAACGGTATTCACGGGGCGTGATGCCCATAATTTTGTAGAACGACGCATAGAACGACTGGCGATTGGCAAAACCCACCATATCGCTCACCTCCTCCATCCGGAGATCCTGATAGCGCTTGTCCACAAGGATAGACATGGCCTCGTCAATACGATACTTGTTGACGAATGAGGTGTAGTTCATGTGAAAACGGACATTCACCACAGCAGAGATATACCGCGTGTTCGTGCCGAGATCCTCAGCCAGTCGCTTGGCGGAATAATCCTTGTCACGATACTTTTTCTGCATGACGACGATGTTCATAATTTTCTCCTGCATCTCGTCCATCAGCCGAGGACTCACCAAACTGCGATAGGCGGCCTCCTTTTCCTTTTTTTCTGTGATATTATACTTACCCATAAATATTAAGAGAGGGTTGATTACTAAATTCTCTGCAAATATAGAAAAATTTTCGATACAGCGTACTTTTTTTTAGGTAATTTTGCAAAAAAAAATGATTTTACACCCCAAATTACGTTTCGTTGACAAAAAGACAAACCAAAGCGCTTATTCTCGACAAGCCTTCACAGCATCGCCAACGTGGCTGTCAAGGCCAAAAGCGCCTCAAAAAATTGATAAAAAGATAAAAAAACGAGCAAAATGTGTCACTTTTTGCAAAAAACCAAGCCAAAAGGCTCGGAAATCCCCGTTTTTTTCGTATCTTTGCAAAGTAAAATCAGTAAAGATGGCAAAGAAAAAGATTCTTTTTATCAATCAGGAAATCGCTCCTTACGTACCAGACACCCTCATGTCGCTTATGGGAAGAGACATCCCTTCAGCCATTCAAGAGAAAGGTTATGAAATTCGTATCTTCATGCCTAAATGGGGAAATATCAATGAGCGCAGGGGCCAACTCCACGAAGTACAGCGCCTGTCGGGAATGAACCTTATCATCGATGATACGGACCACCCGCTGATCATCAAGGTGGCCTCGATACAATCGGCAAAGATACAGGTCTACTTCATCGACAACGACGACTATTTCAACAAGCGACTGATGGAGAAGGACAATCAGGGAGAGGACTATCTTGACAATGGTGAGAGAGCCATCTTCTTTGCACGTGGCGTTTTGGAGACCGTCAAGAAACTACGCTGGGTGCCTGACATCATCCACTGTCAGGGATGGATGAGTGCTGTAGTGCCTCTCTATATAAAGACCGCCTATCACGACGAGCCTTCATTCACCAATACCAAAGTTGTCACCTCGCTCTATTCCAATAGCCTGACAAAAGCAATGGCTGACAATTTCAAGCGTTGTGTGGAGTTCCGCGAGGCTACAGCAGAATTGCTGAAGCCCTACAACGATAACTTCGACTTCGATGAACTCGGCAAACTGGCCATCGACTATAGCGACGGCATTATCCAAGCCGACGAGGCTATGAACAAGGACTTGTTGGACTATGCCACAGAAAAAGAAACACCTATTCTTAAATACAAAGATGATAGTTTTGCGGATGATATCGAGAACTTCTACAACCAGATTGCCCCCGATGCCACTCCAGAAGAAGAGGAAGATTAATAAGAAACAGAAACACTACAATGAAATTCAAATTCATAACAGCGATTGCACTTTGCGCAATGGCGTTTATCTCTTGCGATGAAGATACAGCAAACATCGGAACCTCTCTGACGAGCAATAATGACAAACTGACCGTAACAACTCGCAGTTTCGATGTCCTGACAAAATCCGTAGCCGTCGACTCCGTCTTTTCCCGTGAACGACAGGGCTATTTCGGGAAGGTGAAGGATCCCGAGACAAATGCCTACGTGAAAAGCGAGTTCACCACTCAGTTTAATATGATGGAGAATACGACCATCTACTTGCCAAAGCGTGAGGAGATGCCCAAAGACGAAAACGGCAATGTCGTAGCCGACTCATGTATCGTCCAAATACTTTTCGACATCCGTAACAGTTATGGTGACACACTGGCACCCATGAAATTGAGAGTGTCTGAGTTGGATAAGCCCATCAACAACGAACTGATGCACTACACAAACTTCGACCCGAAGGAAAGAGGATATATCCGCCAAGGCGGTCTGCAATACGATAAAATTTTCTCTATGAGAGACCTGTCAGTAAGCGACAGTATCAGGAACCTGAGAGAGATTAATCTGCACCGTAATACCTCCACAACAAGCGACAACAGTTATTATGACATGCTGAATATCTCGTTTGACAAGCCTTATACTGATAAGGAAGGCGAGACATATAATAACTTTGGTACGTTTATCCTGCGTAAATTCTATGAGCATCCAGAGTACTTCAGAAACTCCTATAGTTTTGTCAATCATGTCTTTCCTGGCTTACATTTCGAGACGGTAGACGGCACGGGTGTGATGACAAGGATTATGGAGATGGATATGTTCATCTTCTTCAAGAACAAAATCGAGGACCAAGAATTCGATGATTTCTTTCTGATGACCTCTACGGAGGAAGTGGTGCAGACCACCAAGGTGACGAACGATAAAGAAGCCATCAACCGTTTGGTGGCAGACAATAGTTGCACCTATCTGAAGACACCTGCAGGCATCTTCACGGAAGTGACCTTACCCGTTGATGAGATCAGCACGAGCCATCCCACGGACTCCCTGCTCTCTGCCAAGGTTGTCTTCCAACGTCAGAACAACCAGACGGAAGCATCAGCACTGTCCTTTAGCGTACCCGATAAACTGATGCTGATAGAGAAAGATAGTCTGGATTCATTTTTCAAGAGTAAGAAACTCTTCAATAATCTGTATGCCTATCAGGTGACGTTGGATAAGAACGCCTATACTTTCCCCAACATCTCCAATCTTATTACACGGATGTACCAGGCTAAGAAAGACGGCATAAAGCGTGACCCCAACTGGGTGGCTAACCATCCTAACTGGAACAAGGCACTGCTTGTTCCTGTAGAAGTCATCAGCATCAAATCGTCTTCATCCACCATTTATGGTACCTCGACCAGTGAGACACCGATTGCTACGGAAAACAAACTGGGTCTTACGAGTACTCGACTGGTAAAGGGCTCTGCTGAGAACCCCATCAAGTTAGAAGTAATCTACGGTAAATTCAAGGATTGATGGCCGACGGATATCTGGAGAAGCATCACGAGGACTATGAGGCCCGCAAGGCCGCATGGCTCCGAAAGAAGAAACATCTGCCGAAGACCGGCAAGAGAGAAATAGAGCGACCCGATGATGTTTGAGTCTCCCCGCCAAACGGGGAGACGGCGTAAGCAGAGGGGCTATCCGATAATATTGAACTTCGCGAATTTCAGCAGGAGTTGCTTTGTGCCTGCATTGCGGAATTCCACGGTGGCCTTCGTGTTCTCACCAGTACCTTCAATCTTGATGACCTTACCTATGCCAAAGCGCTGATGTTCGATGGTGCTGCCCTCATGCAAATCACCTGCACTTGGGTCTGAGGCCATCGGACGGGGAGGAACGGCACGGTTCACAGACATGAAGTTTCCACCGAGAGGTGTCATGGGTCTGCCCGATTGCTGCTGGTAGAGTCGTTTAAATCCATCTCCAAAGGGATCAACAGGCTTTTCGGGTTGTCTCGGTGCAACTGCTCTCGGTTTTGGATCGGCCTTGAACTGCGTGGCTACGGGACGAGGGTTCTGCATCCACTCAGGACTCCTGCTGCCTCCGTAAGAGCCTCCAAATGAATCATGGGGACTGGTCTGTCTGTGCGGAGCCTGCGGAGCATAGCGGCCCTGTCCCCGTGATTCATCTTGCACTTCCAACAACTCTGGATCAATATCACGGATGAATCTCGATGGTGTATCATACTCCATCCGTCCATATCTGAACCGGTTCTGTGCACAAGTCAGGATGCAATGCTTCTCGGCTCGTGTAATTGCCACATAAAGCAAACGGCGTTCTTCTTCGAGTTCCCGCATCGAGTTCGTACACATCGGAGAAGGAAAGATATTCTCTTCGAGACCTACCACAAACACCGTCGGGAATTCCAGACCCTTTGCAGAGTGGATGGTCATCAGCGTCACCTTGTCATTCTCATCGCCAGTATCGCTGTCGAGGTCTGTCAACAACGCCACTTCTTGCAGGAAATCAGGCAGATATACCTGATCGCCCATATCCTCTTCCTTCCGACTCTCCACAAAGTCCTGCATACCACTCAAGAACTCTTCGAGGTTCTCCTGGCGGGAAATATCCTCTGGATTGCGACCTGAATAGATGTCCTTACTGATGCCGGAGTTCATGATGATATCGTGACCTAGCGTATAGGCATCCTCGCTGTTCACTCGCCCTATCCAACCCTCTATCAGTTCACGGAAGGCCTGGATCTTTGTCATCGTACCCTTGCTGACATCCATCGGGAAGAGCATGGGATTCTTAATCACCTGCCACAGACTCACACCGTAGGCCTGCGCCGTCTGGATGATCTTTGCCACAGTTGTATCACCGATGCCTCGCGCCGGATAGTTGACGATACGCTTAAAAGCCTCTTCGTCGTCTGGGTTCGCAATCAGTCGGAAATAGGCAATCACATCTTTGATCTCCTTACGCTGATAGAAACTCAGGCCGCCATAGATGCGATACGGGATATTTTCTTTTCGCATCTGCTCCTCAAACGAACGGCTCTGTGAGTTCGTGCGGTAAAGGATGGCAAAATCGCACCATTCGCAGTGATCCTGCCGCCGTATGCGCTTGATGTCCTGACAGACTATCATCGCCTCCTCCTTGTCAGAATAGGCTGGCTTCAACTGCAACCGTTCTCCATGCTCGTTCTTGGAAAAGACATTCTTCGGAATCTGCCTCTCGTTGCGTCTGATCAACGAATTTGCTGCCTGCACAATCAACTGCGTACTCCGATAGTTCTGTTCCAGTTTGAAGAGTTTAACGCCCTCGTATTCATTTTGGAAATTCAAAATGTTATCAATATTTGCACCTCTAAAAGAATATATACTTTGCGCGTCATCACCAACAACACATACCCTTTGTAGATCCTTTGTTAATAAAGTTACAATTGCTTGTTGGACAGAATTTGTATCCTGATACTCATCCACGAGCACAAATTGAAACCTATTGGCATATTTTTTTCTTACACTTTCATAGTTTTTTAATAACAAATATGTATTAACAAGCAAATCATCAAAATCCATTGCACTTGCCTGCCTGCATCTTTGTGCGTACCTTATATATATATTAGATGTTGCCGGACGCTTCTGATTCTTGTCATCTGCGGCCCAAGCACTAACAGCATATTGAGTGGGCAAAAGAATATGATTTTTTGCCATAGAAATTCTATCCGCAATAGATGAAGCCTTATAAATCTTATCATCTAACCCCATCTCTCTGATAATCGTTTTCACAAGGGAGCGTGCATCAGACTGATCGTAGATTGTAAAATTAGAGACATATCCAATTCTATTTGCCTCAGCACGAAGGATATGAGAAAAGACAGAGTGGAACGTGCCCATATTCAAATACTTTGCCTGCTCCATACCAACTAACTTCCCTATTCTCTCCTTCATCTCTCGTGCAGCCTTGTTAGTAAAAGTCAGCGCAAGAATATTCCAAGGTTTCAAACCTAATTGTAATAAAGCCGCAATCTTATAAGTCAATACCCTTGTCTTACCAGAACCAGCACCAGCAATCACCAATGATGGCCCATCACAATACTTCACAGCCTCTTGCTGATTTTCATTCAATTGCGATAAGAGATCTTCACTTATATTTCCTGACAATTCTTTCTTTTTTATTTCCCATGATTCATTGTCAAGTTCAGGAATAAAAATAGCATCTTTATAATCAATCTTTTCTTCTGCTGGTATATGTGTACTTAATTCTCTCGCATTAGAAGGTTCTACTTCACCAACTCGTGGAAAATCTTGGATACTCCCAGAAGATTGAAAAGAAAAATCTGTATGGACTAATTTCCGTTCGTCAACATTTTCGTCGTATTGTATTTGATTTGGATATATCCATTCACGATTATTAATCGTATCAAATAAAAAATGCTTTAACTCGGTAGCATCTTTATCCTGATTCGGGCTAATATCATTAACATTAATCTCTAAACAATTAATTTTAGCATCAATATATTTTGCTTTTCGACTTTCAGACAAAGGATTAGAATAATGTATCTCAATAGCCCATCTTTCTCCTTTTTCATCAAAACCTAACACATCTGGTTTTATTTCATAATCCTTTATATAATATTCAGGTTCAACTTTTTCGAAAAACTTAACGCTCTTTATTATAACACGACCAAACGAAGGATGTTTAATTCTCCTCTCTTCACAAATTACTTGTTTGGCAAGTTGATGAATCGAAGACTCACCTAAGCAGTGACAATCTCCATCTTCTGGGCGATGGGCAAAAGAATGCTCATTCTTCTCTCCTTGTCTTGCATTTAATGGTTTCCCACATTTCCCACATATACATCCACATCCAAATCCATTTGGTACACTATCTATATGCACCATTCTATGCTTTTCCTCATGCCAAGCCCAAGTAACTATTTCACTCATGTTTTTATTCTTTGTGCAAAGATACAAATAATTGTTTTATCACACAAAAGATTTGAGATAATTTACGATAACAAATAATTATTTCCATTATATGCGAGGAAATGTATGTCAGTGGACTGTAAATCTACACTTGGGATAATTTGAGCAGCCATAAAAACTACCATACCTACCCGTTCGTTCAACAAGAGTGCCACCACACTTGGGGCAGATTCCTGACGCTATTTTATTATCTATCTCTGCTCTATAAGCATAAACGTTGTTGACATGTGTCTTGTTGTCAACGAATTCACTTACGTCATTCCGGAGAAGAATGTCTACAACCCTTTTCACATCACTATCAGAAAGATAAATTGTCCTGTAAGCCTGAATTGTATCGATTAGATTGAAATCGTAAACAACATCGTAATTCGAATCAACATCCTTCAAAACTGCACTACCTGTAAACACAACAATTGGAACTATTTTCAAAGCAGACCACTGAGAAAGAAGGTTCTTAATTGCAATAGTATGAGCCAGCGACTGCTTTACAGGATTGTAGAAATGATTTTTTGTTACGTAAGTATATGTCTTCCATTTCTTTGTATAAGTTACATCAGTAATAATCATCTGAGTCCACTCCTTGCGGTTGTCATCACCATATATCTCACCTCGATAGTTTTTGGTTTCAATGGCAAATACACCATATTTGGAGACAACAATATGATCTATTTGGGTAGTGCTTCTATCTGTTTTCAAAACAATATCATCCAATATTACATATTCGTCAGGAAGTTGCAGAAGTATATTATGTACCATATTTTCTCCTTCTATACCTTTATATGTTGGGGAGTCATACCACCAACCAAGGATTGAAAGGCAAACGATAACTATTACTGCGATTATGAATAAGACTGTTCCCATTATTCAGTAAAGGGCAATATGCTTATCATTGGTTATATGAATCATGTAACAAAGGGACTCTATTGTTATGCAGTACCCTCTTACTCGCAACATGCAAGATAGTCATCAACAGCCTCATGGAAAGCATCCGTTAATTCCTTGACGCTGTCTGCTTCGTAGTTCATCAATCCATTGATGCCTTCTATTTTTCCAAAGAACACCTGATCCTTCTCACTATAAGCCACCGAGCCATTATAACCTCTGTATGTCATTATATTCAGATAATGTCCTCCTTAATTATACATTTGTACTACAACGCTATACCCAATGCACGTGCTACGGCGTTTTTGATAAAAGCATTGATGGTTATGCCTGCCTTTTGGGCTGCCATAGCCGCACTACTATGAATCTCTGGTGTCAATCGCACATTAAGCACACCTGAATATGGCTTACGGGGCTCTATGCCCTTTTCTTCGCATAATGCCAAGTAATCATCAACAGCACCCTCAAAGTCTTCTGTCAATTCCTCAACAGTAGAACCCTCATAGGTGATACTGTCCTTAGCCATGCCCTGCACTTTTCCAAACAGGCATTTGTCTTCTTCGCTATACTCCACGCTACCTGTATAGCCTTTGTACTTCAAATATCCCATATCTCCGTCCTCCTTATTTTATATAATTGTTCGTTAATAGAAAATTCAATATGTCACGCATCAGATAACCCTTTATGATATTACTTGGATGGGGCTTGTGCATGATGTATGAGTTCTTATCCTTGGCATTGTAGAACTTGACGCGTGAACCTGATGTTGATCCTTTGTTTTCAAGTTCGAAGCCATAGCCTTGAAAGAGAGTCACAACCTCATCGAAAGTAAAATCTCGAGGCTGAGTCTTGAATCGTTTTATAAGTTTATCTTTCTTATTCACCGCCACAAAGGTAACTATTTCTAGTTACATTTGCAAATATTTTGCCAATTAATTTGCGTTTTTTAGTACAAAATCATTTGAAAGCGCATAATTTCGTGTCGGATGACACAAAAAAACATCCCTCCGTGTGACAAGAATAGGGGAAACCCTACCATCGTTTAGGGTTTTTCCCTATGTTGGCAGTAAAGAATTAACTAAATTCGCAGCGTGAATCACTAAAAACGTTATGTTATGAAAAAGTATCTGATATCAATGGCGTGTGTACTCTTGACAGCGATGGTGCTTGATGGGTGTGCAACATCAAAGGAGAAGGCTGCGAGGAAAACTGAACAGGCAGCGAAAGTTAAGGCTGCACTGGCTGAAAGACATTATAAGATAGTAGTGAACTCGATGGTAGACCCGAGCGAGACCGTCGAAAAAAGAAGTCCGCAATTATTGTCTAACTATTCGTTAGAGGTGAGAAATGACTCGCTGATCTCATTTCTGCCACAGTACGGATATAATCAGATCCTGTCTGAAGCTGGTGTAGGTTGGAGGGGACTGATGTTATTTGAACCGATCAGTAGTTACCAAGAAGAACTGACGAAGAAAGGCAAACGGCATATAGAAATAAGCGTGGAAAAAGATAATGACACCCATGTATTTGTGATTGAGGTGTCCGCTAATGGTAAATCAAACATTAGTGTGCGCTCCCGTCGGCGGGAACGAATCAGTTATGCAGGTCAGATGGAGTTCAGTATTTGACATCAAGTTGCTGACCTAGCACATCCCAATCAGAGTTTCTGGGGAAACATATTTATTTTATAATTGATGTTAACGGATGTCACGTTTAGGGGATTCGTTGCGTCTTATAGGTGAATATGGAACAAAAGGAGTTCGAGACACTGATACGGCAAATACGCCCGAAACTGCACACTGAGGCACTCAGGTTGCTGACAGACAGCGACGAGGCGGAAGATGTCACCCAAGAAACGGTATTGAAACTGTGGACCATACGGCAACAGTTAGAGATATACCGCAGCATGGAGGCATTGGCAGTGGTGATGGTGCGCCGTCTCGCCCTCAGCAGGAAAAGAGTTGCCAC
>JAGCRH010000135.1 GCA_017964785.1 Prevotella sp. | reverse complement strand
GGAGATCTGTTCGCCTGAGCCGTGCTGCACACGGTAGGTCATACGGTTCTCAACGGCTTTCTTGTCTTTCTGTGCCAATGCGTTCAGTGGCTCCATCGCCATCAGGGCCATCGCAGAACCCGTGCCGATGCCGAGTCTGCGAAGGAACTCGCGACGATCCATGTTTTGTCTCTTATCCTTTTCCATATAACAGTAATTGAATAGTTTGTGCGGCAAAGATACGGACTTTTTTCCATATTTGCAAGAAAAAGCAGCGTATTTTATCATTCTTTCAAAAAAAATTCGTATCTTTGTGCAGTCAAACAAAAACGAGTCGAATCATGAAGAGTAGAAGACTATGGCTGTTGTCCCTCTTGTGTGTGGCAGTAGTCGCTGCCGCACAGAGTCCGATGCGGTTGCAAGTAGGTGAGACAGAAGTGAGTGTGGAGTTCTATACGTCCTCGATTGTCAGGGTGACGAAGCACCCTGTGGGGAGTACGTTTGCAGGTGGAAATCTGGTGGTGACCGCTCAGCCGGAGGCTGTGGAGGTGAGTCGCAACGGCAGTACCTTTTCCAGCAAGACGCTTATGGTAAAGGTGGATCCCAAGACGGGTGCCATCACCTTTTCCGCCAAGGGGAAGGTGCTGCTCCGTGAGAAGAAAATGAGTCTGACTCCCATCACAACGGGTAACGATGCAGGTAGGTATCAGGTGCAGCAGGTCTTCACCCTCGACAAGGATGAGGCCATCTATGGCCTGGGTACCATCCAGAACGGCAAGATGAACCGTCGTGGTGAGCACAAGCGGATGGAGCAGTCGAATCTCGAGGATTTCCAGAATGTGTTGCAGAGCATCAAGGGCTGGGGCCTCTATTGGGAAAATTATTCGCCTACGATGTTTGAAGATGATGCCAACGGGATGTCGTTCACCTCTGAGGTGGGCGAGGGTGTGGACTATTACTTCATGTATGGCGGCTCTGCCGACGGGGTGATTGCCCAGATGCGTCACCTGACAGGCGACGTGCCTATGTTCCCTCTCTGGACCTATGGCTACTGGCAGTCGAAGGAACGTTATAAGACTGCTCGTGAGACGGAGAGTATCGTCGACAAGTACCGTGAACTCCAGGTGCCCCTCGATGGCATCATCCAGGACTGGCAGTACTGGGGCTCGAACTACCTGTGGAATGCGATGGACTTCCTCTCCGAAGACTTCTCCAATGGCGAACAGATGATCAAGAACGTACACCAGAAGCACGCCCACTTTATGATCTCCATCTGGGCCAGTTTCGGACCACAGACCCAGCAGTTCCGTGAACTCAACGAAAAGGGTCTTTTGATGCCCTTCGAGACCTGGCCGCAGAGTGGTATCTCGCATATCTGGCCCCCACGCAGGGATTATCCCTCAGGCGTGAAGGTCTACGATGCTTTCAGTCCTGTGGCCCGTGATATCTACTGGAAACACCTGAAACGCCTCTATGACTACGGCACGGATGCCTGGTGGATGGACTCCACGGATCCGGACTTCTTTGATCCTCGTGAGAGCGACTACCAGCATAAGGTCTATGGCGGAACCTGGCGCTCGCAGCGCAACGCCTTCCCCTTGGAAACCGTGCGTGGCATCTATCAGTCGCAGCGCAAGGATTATCCAAACGCCACGAAGCGCGTCTTCATCATGACACGCTCGTCATACGCAGGACAGCAGCACTACGGCTCGAATATGTGGAGTGGCGATGTGAATTCCTCGTGGGATATGCTGCGCAAGCAGGTACCTGCCGGACTGAGTTTCTCACTGACGGGCAACCCCAATTTCAATACCGATATCGGTGGTTTCTTTTGCAGTTCCTACAACACCCGTGGGGCTGGCTCTGCGCCCAAGAACCCGCAGTTCCAGGAACTCTATGTCCGTTGGATGCAGTACGGTCTGTTCTGTCCAGTCTTCCGCAGTCACGGTGCCGATGCGCCTCGTGAAATCTGGCGGTTCGGACAGAAGGGCGAGCCCGTCTATGATGCCATCGAAAAGATGATCCGTCTGCGCTACCGTCTTATACCTTATTTATATAGTACGGCCTGGCAGGTGACCTCGAACAACGACAGTTATCTGCGTCCGTTGTTCAGCGACTTTGCTGCTGACCGCAAGGTGTGGGATATGACGGATGAGTTTATGTTTGGTCGTAGCATCCTCGCTGCCCCCATCGTTGATCCGCAGTATACGGAAGAAAAAGTGATCCGCACCAATGCGATGACGGGGTGGGACAGAAGACAGGAGTCAGGAGACAGGAGTCAGGAGTCGGTAGATTGGAGTGTCACAAAGAGTGCCACGAAGTATCTGCCGAAGGGGGCTCTTTGGTATGACTTCTGGACGAACCAGAGTTATAAGGGCGGACAGCAGGTGACTTTGCAGACCACCCTCGACCGCGTACCGATGTTCGTCCGTGCGGGTAGTATCCTGCCGCTCGGTCCTGAGATGCAGTATGTGGGCGAGAAGGCATGGGATAATTTGGAA
Source organism: Prevotella sp. (assembly GCA_017964785.1). Classification (GTDB taxonomy): domain Bacteria; phylum Bacteroidota; class Bacteroidia; order Bacteroidales; family Bacteroidaceae; genus Prevotella. Next base: position 39,309 of record JAGCRH010000135.1, on the reverse strand, counting down.
ATCCGCGTCTACCCAGGTGCCGACGGTTCCTTCACCCTCTATGAGGACGAGGGCGACAGTTACAACTACGAGAAGGGGGGCTATACCACCATCGCCTTCCGTTGGAACAATGCCAAGAAGACGCTCACGATTGGTGCCCGCAAGGGTAACTATCCAGGTATGCTCGCATCGAGGACATTCACTGTGGTATGGCCTGACGGTACCACCAAACAGATCAACTATCAAGGACAGGAAATCAATATCAGTAAGTAAATATGAGAAAGTATTTCATCACATTTGCCGTTTGTCTGACAGCACTCTCAGCCACGGCACAACAGCACAAGTTATGGTACGACAAGCCCGCCAGTCAGTGGTTGGAGGCTCTGCCCGTAGGCAATTCCACCCTCGGCGCCATGGTCTATGGCGGTACCGATACCGAAGAGATCCAACTCAACGAGGAGACTTTTTGGAGCGGTTCGCCCCACAATAACAACAGTCCTGAGGCCAAGGCTTATCTACCCAGGGTGCGCCAGTTGATCTATGATGGCAAGGAGAACGAAGCCCACGCCCTCATCGACAAGTACTTCTTCAAGGGTCCTCATGGCATGAAATACCTGCCTTTGGGTTCGTTGAAACTGAAACTGGAACACAAGGATGTCAGCGACTATCATCGTGAACTGGACTTAAGCACTGCCATTGCCACCACCTCTTATAGATATGATGGTGTGAAGTACGAGCGTACCGTCTTTGCCTCGCAGACGGATAGTGTCATCATCATCCAGTTGAAGGCCAGCAAGAAAGGTGAATTGGAGTTTGACATGAGTTTCACGACACCGTTGCAGGCGCAGGTGTTTACCGTTTCTTCCCACGAGGGTATCAAGGGTTCTGTCAACGAACTGGCTGCTGTCATCGATGGTGTCGATCATGAAGGTATCAAGGCAGGCTTGAAGGCCGAGTGCCGTATCTTGGTGCAGACGGATGGTGAGGTGAAGCGCAATCTGGAGTCGATAGAGGTGGATGATGCCACCACTGCCACGATCTTTATCTCTGCTGCCACCAACTTCGTGAATTACCACGACATCAGCGGTAATCCCGTGAAAAAGAATAACGAGCGTCTTGCCCAGGCTTTTGCGAAGCCCTACAAGCAACTCTTGAAGAGCCATATCCAGAAATATCAGCAGCAATATAATCGTGTCAGCCTATGCCTAGGCAATCCTAGGAATCCTAGGCAATCCTATGCTCTCCCCACTGACCAGCGCCTTGCTGCCTTTGAGAAGGATCCCAGCGACCTCGATATGGTCTCGCTGATGATGCAATATGGCCGTTATCTGCTGATTTCCTCGTCTCAGCCTGGTGGGCAGCCCGCCAATCTGCAAGGCATCTGGAATGCACAGGTGAATGCTCCCTGGGATGCAAAGTATACCATCAACATCAATGCCGAGATGAACTACTGGCCTGCCCTCGTGGGTAATATCGCGGAGACGCAGCAACCGCTCTTCTCGATGATCCGCGACCTGAGTGAGACGGGTGCCACGACGGCTCAGGAGATGTATGGTTGTAAGGGTTGGGTGGCTCACCACAATACCGACCTCTTCCGTGTGTCTGGTCCCATCGACGGCACGACGTGGGGTATGTTCCCAACGGGCGGTGCCTGGTTGACGACTCATCTCTGGCAGCACTACCTCTATACAGGCGACAAAGACTTCCTGGCCCAATACTACGATGTGATGAAGGGCGCTGCCGACTTTTTAGTGGACTATTTACAAACCTATCCTGCGAATGGTGAGGTGAAGAATGCTGCTGGCTGGCTGGTGTCTGTGCCTACCGTCTCGCCAGAGCACGGACCATTGGGCAAGCGTACCACGGTGACGGCTGGTTCCACGATGGACAACCAGATCATCTTCGATGTCTTTACGCAAGTCCTCGCTGCTGCGAAGGTGCTGGGTAAGGATGAGGCTGAACTTGCACCGCTCAGTGCAGCCCTGAAACGCCTGCCACCAATGCAGATTGGGCGCTATGGCCAGTTGCAGGAGTGGATGATTGATGGCGACGACCCCAAGGATGAGCACCGTCATATCTCCCACCTCTATGGTCTCTATCCCTCGAACCAGATATCTCCCTATTCACATCCCGACCTCTTCACCGCTGCTGCCAATACGCTGAACCAGCGTGGCGATATGGCAACGGGTTGGAGCCTGGGTTGGAAGATCAATTTCTGGGCGCGTATGCTCGACGGCAACCACGCCTTCAAGATCATCAAGAACATGTTGCATCTGTTGCCGGACGACCGTTCGATGCGCAGCCATCCTGACGGACGTACCTATCCGAACCTCTTCGATGCGCACCCGCCCTTCCAGATCGACGGTAACTTCGGTTGTGCCGCTGGTGTCTGCGAGATGCTCTTGCAGAGCCACGACGGAGCCGTCCACCTGTTGCCTGCCCTGCCCGACGACTGGGCCAGTGGCGAGGTGAAAGGCTTGCAGGCTCGTGGTGGTTTCACGGTGGATATGAAGTGGCGTGAGGGTAAACTCCAACAGGCGGTCATCCGTTCCACGATCGGTGGCACGCTCCGCCTGCGCTCGTATGTGCCGCTGAAGGGTAAGGGCCTGAAACCAGCACAGGGTGATTGTCCCAACGATTTGTTGCGTCCTGCCGATATCCAGCAACCGCTCAGGTCTTCGGAACTCTCTAATTTTGAGACACTTCCCATTCGCAAGGTCTACGAGTACGATATAGAAACTGTTGCAGGGAATAATATCATTTGTAACCTCGGAAACGATTGAAACAAACGCGAAAGTAAATGTAACGCAAAACAAACTGGATGTTACTTTTTTGCCGTATCTTTGCAGCGTCATAAGTGACAGAATAGAATTGTTTTAGTTATATTAGTATTAGTAGTTAGTAGTTTTTCCTACTTCGGGGCAATGAAAAGCGTTTCTATTGCCCCGTTGTTGTTTTTTAAGGCGAACGTTTATCTGAACCAAATAGAATTTACCAAACAAAATAGAAAATGAAACATTACTTATTATCTCTTTCTTTCGTGTTGTGCGTTAGCGTGAGTGCGACTGCACAGACACTGCCGTATCAGAATCCGAACCTGAGCGCCAAGGAGCGCGCCAAGGATCTCTGTGGTCGACTAACCCTTGAAGAGAAGGCCATGCTGATGCTCGATGAGAGTCCGGCTATCCCCCGTCTCGGTATCAAGAAGTTCTTCTGGTGGAGCGAGGCTCTGCATGGCGCTGCCAACATGGGCAACGTGACCGTCTTCCCTGAGCCTATCGCGATGGCTTCGTCGTTCAACCCTGACTTATTATATAAGGTGTTCGACGCTGCCAGTACCGAGTTCCGTGCACAGTACAACGAGCGCATGTATCGTGGCTCTGGCATCGATGAGAAGTTCCACAGCCTCTCTGTCTGGACACCGAATGTCAATATCTTCCGTGACCCCCGATGGGGACGCGGACAGGAGACCTACGGCGAAGATCCCTATCTGACCTCTGTGATGGGTGTGCAGGTGGTAAAGGGTCTGCAAGGGCCTGAGGATACGAAATACCGTAAACTTTGGGCCTGTGCCAAGCACTATGCCGTCCACAGTGGTCCAGAGTACACACGCCATACGGTGAACATCAACGATGTGTCCGCACGTGACTTTTGGGAGACCTATATGCCAGCCTTCCAGGCCTGCGTACAGGATGGTAAGGTGCGTGAGGTGATGTGTGCCTACCAGCGTCTCGACGACGATCCCTGCTGCGGCAGTAACCGTCTGCTCCAGCAGATCCTGCGCGACGAGTGGGGCTTCCAATACCTCGTGGTCAGCGACTGTGGCGCCGTCAGCGACTTCCACATGAACCACAAGAGTTCCTCTGATGCCGTCCACGGATCTTCGAAGGCTGTGCTTGCTGGTACCGATGTGGAGTGCGGCTTCGACTATGCCTATAAGAGCATCCCTGAGGCTGTAAAGAGAGGCTTGCTCTCCGAGGCAGAGGTCGATAAGCATGTCATCCGTCTGCTCGAAGGCCGTTTCGACCTGGGTGAGATGGACGATCCTTCACTCGTGGAGTGGTCGAAGATCCCTTATTCTGCCATGGACTCCAAGGAGCATCGACAGATTGCCCTCGACATGGCGCGTCAGACCATCGTGCTGTTGCAGAACAACAATAATATCCTGCCCCTGAAGAAGAATGCGGAGAAGATAGCCGTGATTGGTCCCAATGCCGACGATGCGCCGATGATGTGGGGCAACTATAACGGTATGCCCAACCATACCGTTACCATCCTCGACGGTATCAAGGCCAAGCAGAAGAAACTCGTCTATCAGAAAGGCTGTGACCTGACCTACGACCAGATCTTCGACTGCCTGTTCCCCACGCAGTGTGCTGCCGATGGCAAGAAGGGCTTGAAGGGTACCTTCTGGAACAATACGGAGATGGATGGCAAGCCCGTCACCACGCAGTACTACACCACGCCACTGGCTGTCACCACGGCAGGTATGCATAACTTCGCCCCTGGCGTCCAGATTGAGAACTTCTCTGCTAAATACGAGACCGTCTTTACACCCAAGGAGTCGGGCGAGTACGTGGTAAACGTAGAGGGCTGCGGACATTTCGAACTCTATATCAACGGTGAACAGAAGTTCCGTCAGCACACCTGGCGCACGACTCCTGTCCGCACTGCCATCCAGGCCGAGAAGGGAAAGAGTTACAATATCGAGGTACGGTTCCAGTTTGTGAAGACGTGGAATGCCAACCTGAAGATCAATGTCGCCAAGGAGCGCACCATCGACTACCAGCAGATCATCGCTCAACTCAAGGGCATCGACAAGGTGATCTTCGTGGGTGGTATCTCTGCAGCCCTCGAAGGTGAGGAGATGCCTGTCAACATCGACGGTTTCAAGGGTGGCGACCGTACGCATATCGAACTGCCCAAGGTGCAGCGCGACTTCCTCAAAGCACTGAAGGAGGCTGGCAAGCAGGTGATCTTCGTCAACTGCTCCGGCTCCTGCATTGCACTGGAGCCAGAGACCAAGACCTGCGAGGCCATCGTACAGGTCTGGTATGCGGGTCAGGAGGGTGGCACCGCCATTGCCGACGTGCTCTTCGGCGACTATAACCCCAGCGGCAAACTGCCTGTGACATTCTACAAGAACAGTAGCCAGCTGCCCGACTATGAGGATTATTCGATGAAGGGCCGCACTTACCGCTATTTCAGCGATGCCCTCTTCCCCTTCGGCTATGGCCTGAGTTATACGCAGTTTGAACTGAAGAAGGCGATGGTGGAGAAAAAAGGCACTAACCCAACCGATTGGATGGTGACAGTTGACGTGGCCAATACTGGCAAGCGCGACGGCGTAGAGATTGTTCAACTCTATATCCGTAACCTGCAGGATCCTGACGGCCCGCTGAAGAGCCTCCGTGCCTTCGAGCGTGTCGACGTGAAGGCAGGACAGACCGTCACAGCCAACTTGAAGTTAGAGCGCAAGAGTTTCGAGTTCTGGGATGCCGAGACCAACACCATGAGGGTGAAGCCTGGTAAGTACGAGATACTCGTCGGTACCAGTTCGCAGGACAAAGGCCTCAAGTCACTCTCCGTCGAGTTCAAATAAACAATAACCAAACCCTACAAAACAATAACCCTGCCTTATTGAGCAATAAGGCAGGGTTATTTTCAGATAAGGGAGGGTTATTCCCCCAAAAGCGTGGGTTATTAGAACGGAATCACAATACCTGCTTTCAGGAAACTACCACCGTTACCCTGAGTCTTGTAGTTATATTCACACTTGACAGCAATGTTGCTGACAATGGGAATTTCAACACCGCCACCAAGGTTCATACCGAGTTTGGAATCACCATCGGCACCTGGAAGGTCAACCTTTGCACCGAGAAGGTTGATACCAACCAAAGGATAAATCGTAAACTTTCCTTCGGCAACACGGAACAGATACTCTGCATTGAGGTCAACTTCCCAACAAGAAACCAGATCCTTCTTAAAATAGTAGTCGAACTCAGCAACACCACGAACGTTGTCGATTACCTCGTAGCCAACCAATGCACCAATACCAACGTTCTTATTGTCTTGAAGCAATAAGGACACGTGAGCACCAGCAGTGCAAGTACCCTGCTGTGCGAATGCACCAACGCTCATCAGCATCATGCTAATCACAAAAAATAATTTCTTCATAATTGTAACAATTTAGTAATTAATAATGTTAAATCGATGCAAAGATATGTTTTTTTCTCTTAACTTCCAAATTTTTTGGCAAAAAAATGTCCTTTTTAATCATATTTCTGCCCTTTGAGCAGATTTGTCCCCATTTTCTCCATATTATTTTCTGTCAATTGACGAATTTTGCCCCCCCTTATTGCGCAAACCTGCCAATATTTTTGCGTTTTTCTTGGTAGTTACGAATATATTGCTTATTTTTGCACCCGATAAGTATAAATTATAAGTATAATCAAAATTTAAACCAGCAGAATATGATGAAGAGACTAGTGATGATGCTGATGATGGCGATAGCCTTCGCAGTGAACGTGAATGCTCAGGGATTCCTGAATAGACTGAAGGACAGAGCGGTCCGTGCTGCTGAGAACGCTGTTGAGCGTAAGGTGGAGAGTAAGGTGGAACGTACCACCGACGATGCGATGGACGAAGTCCTCGACGGAAAGAAGTCCAGCAAGAAGTCGAAGAGTTCCAAGAGCAACGATGCGGACGACGACGAGGACGAGGCTGCTGTTGATGACTACAAGAACGACACCAAGAATGTCAAGAGCGACTTCGTGCGTGGCTCAGTAGTGATGTTCGAGGATGACCTCGCTGGTGAGCAGATTGGTGAGTTCCCCTCCAAGTGGGATCTCGTCAGAGGTAGTGCCGAGGTGGCCAGTATCAATGGCGCAAAGTGTATCGAGATGGACCAGCGTGATTCCTGGATTGCTCCGCTTGTCAAGGGAGGCATCAAGAACTACTTAGGCGATGTGTTTACCATTGAGTACGACATGCTGTATGACGACAGAAAAAAGGATGGCTGCGCTTCGATAGAACTTGATATCATGCACGAAAAATCGCCTCGCGACAATGAGTTGTTTACTATTACATATAATACTTGTCATGATAAACAAGCATACGATTGTAGTTATTGTCTAACCTCTGAGCCTTCTTTCAATAGTAAAGATGGACACGCAACTTCTGCAGAAACTACAACTAATAATGATGGTCGCTGGCATCACTTTGCCCTCTCGTTCAACAAGCGTGCCATCAAATTCTATGTCGATGGCAAACGTCAGATCAATGTGCCGAATGCAAAGCCTGGTGCAGGATGGGTGACATGGTTCGCCAGTGGTGGTACCAGTCCTGTCTATATAAAGAATGTGGTGATCGCCAAAGGTGCCGTTGATCTCTATGAGCGCAATGCCACAGACATCGACGCTAAGGTGGCTGCCGTTGAGAAGGCCATTGCCGAGACGGGTAAGTTCGTGACGAACAACATCCTCTTTGAGACGGCTAAGGCGACGCTGAAGCCCGAGTCGATGGAGGAGATCCAGAAGGTGGCTGAGTATATGAAGAAGAACCCCAGCGTTCGCTTCGAGGTGCAGGGCCATACCGACAATCAGGGCTCCGACGCTGTGAACGATCCCCTGTCGCAGCAGCGTGCTGAGGCCGTGGTAAAGGCTCTCGAAGGCTTAGGCGTGGATGGCTTCAACCTCCGTGCTGTGGGTAAGGGCTCGCACGAGCCCGTCGCAGACAATAAGACCGACGAGGGCCGCGCCAAGAACCGTCGCGTGGAGTTTATCAAGAAGTAATAGTTATTTAAATAATCCCCGCCAGATTTCCTGACGGGGATTGTTGCCTGAATTTTAACCCCTAACCAACAAATTATGAAGAAATTGAGTTTTGTATTGATGTGTATCGCGGCCCTCGCACTGACGGCCTGCGGTGGAAAGAGCGGCAGTAGCAGTTCAAGTAGTGATGAATCTGGTAGCAGCAGTGCCAGTGGCCTGGCCGACGGCAAGTGGCCCGCATCCATCTACGACAAGTACGGCATCCCTGAGATTGAGACGAAGGGACGCATCGTGTATACGAACTTCGACTCCAACGACAATTCCTACCAGTATCAGGTAAGTTATAACGGTGTGACCAAGGAAGAGATGCAGGCCTACGTGAAGAAACTGCAGGAGAAGGGTTTCCGTGTGCCCAAATATACGCAGGAACGCATCGACAATGGTCGCAGGGATTCTGATGCCCTATTGTATCTGCCTGGCGAGAAGAACGACATGCGGCTCAGGCTGTGCTTTGACTTCGAGACTCCCATGAGTTTCGAGTACTATGCCGACGAGCCTAATCCTGCCTTTGAGGTTGTAGAGAGGGATGAGGAATACTATATCGACTACAACTTCTCCGTATCGCTCAATCCGCTGAAGAATCAGGTGGAGAGCGAAGGCTCCTTCGATGCACTCGGCATCAAGGCTGAAGACTTGGGCGGTATCCCCAATGTGCGTTCGGTGAAGATGGGTAGCGGCACTAACGGCGGAACGATTGCCGTCAGTTTCTTCGGTGACCATCAGTTGGCTGAGGGCGATATGGATGCCATCCACAACAAACTGGCTGAGGTCTTTGAGGCCAAGGGTGTGAAATGCTATCACACTTTCAGCGGCAAGGAGATGACTGCTGAGCAACTGAAGGCCGACAAAGTGCGCAGTTATGTGGTGGAAAAGGACGGTAAGAAATACCAGATGATGGGAATGTCGGATGACCGCATCGGCGATTTCGGTGGCGGCATCGACTTCCGTTTCATGATCACCAAGAAATAGCCTTTCGCATGTAGGATGGTTGTATGCTGAAACGACTGGCGATACTCCTCTGGGCCGTAGCATTGTGGAACAGTGCTACGGCTCAGTCTCAGTTGAAACGCTACGATACGGATTTCCGCCTGTCGCAGAAGAACTTTGTGATGACCGTTCCTATTGAGATCGAGCGGGGCCAGATATACCTGCCCGTCACGATACAGGGGCGGCAGTATCGTTTCAAACTCGATACGGGTGCCAGTCAGGGTGTCATATACGATGATGTCGACATTGAGGGTCTGAAGGTACTGGGTTTCATCCAGTCGGAGGATGCTGCAGGGCAGAGCCGTCGGGTGACGACGGTGGAGTTGCCTTCGTTCCGCCTCGACAGTCTGACCATCAGTGGCTTCAAGGTACAGCGGATGCATCGTCTGGTGATCCGTGAGGATGAGGATGGTATCATTGGTTTTGCCCTGTTTCATCGTGGACTGGCTGCGAAGATCGACACCCGTAACAGTGTGATGATCCTCACAGACCGCAAGAAGTATTTCCGAAGGGAACAAGGCGAGGCACTCAAATACCGTCTGAAGTGGCATGTGCCTTACGTCAATATCTCTCCGTTCGAGGGTGCCACAGAAGAGGTGCTCTTCGACTCAGGCAGTCCGCTGCTCTATGCCATCAACAGCGAGCGTTTTGCCCAGATGCAGGCCACTGTTCCCTCTGTGGAGGGTCAGATTGAGGGTGTCACCTTCGGCAGTCACGCCATCGGACATTTCGGCAGCGAGCGTTCTCATCAGATCACGCTGCTTTCGCTCGACAGCCTGAAATGGGGTGGCTTTTCTTTACAGGAGGTGCACTGCAATACGGTTCAGGGTGGCTCACATATCGGCGCGCCATTGCTCCGATATGGTGCGATGATTATCGACCCCTTCCGCAAACAATTGGTCTTTCAGCCTTACGACGGGCTGACATCCTGTGTTGTGGCTAATCGCCGCCCGGATGTCGTCATCGTCGAGAAGGAGGGAAAGGCGATGATCGGGATGGTAATGGAGCAGGGCAGGGCCTGGCAAGCCGGCTTCCGCCACGACTATGTCATCGAGAAGGTCGATGGCGAGTCTATCACCTTCGATCAGTTCAACAGTTATCGCTGGGTGAAGGATCAGGAGTATGAGTTCACCCTCCGACTGCCTATTGGTATCCTCACCACCCTCCGCTCCATCTGGCCCCTGCAATATAATCAGAAATAAAAAGCCCCGCCAACAGAATGACGGGGCTTTCTTTATTCGTGTAATTCGTGAATTACGTTGTCTAAAATCTTAGTGATTGCGGAAGTTCCACTTCGAGTTGTCGCTGCTGAAATCGTACTTGGCGAGGGTGGGGGTGGAGTCGCCTGCTGAGTAGAGGCAGATGCTCGTGTTGATGCCCTCCTTGCCAGGGATGACCTTCGGCATGATGCGGAAGGTGCCGTCAGTCAGTTGCTCGATGCGCCAGAGTTGTTCGTCAGCACCTGTGTAAGCGGGAACGGTCTTTACCTCGCAGTCGGCAGTAGCGGCGAGGGTGCGGTCAGTTCCTTCAATCTGGATCTTGAAGTAGGTGTTGCCAAGGTAGGCACCCTTACCCTCAACAGGGGTCACAGTCCAGCGCTGGTGGGGACGGAACATATAGTCACCGATACGGGCGGGGATGTCACCCTCTGGCCATGTGCCCTTCACCTGATCCAGTGTCTGGTTAGCGACGGGCTGTGGGGGAGCGGCATTCTGCTGTGGACGACCACCGCCGAAGCCACCGAAGCCACCTGCACGGGCCACATTCATACGGACGAAGTCGACAGCCAACTCAAGGGCATAGCCACGACGCTCTGACTCAATCTCGAAGGTACCGCCCTTGAACTGCTCACCGCAATAGGGCCAGTCGTTCTTCCAGAGCAGCGGACGGATGGCCAGTGTAGAACGGCCACCCATGTCGAAGTCGGCCTCCCAGTGGAACGATGCCACCTCGACGCCCTCGTCGATGATGGTGCGTCCGAAGTGTCCAGCACCCGTCTTGCGGTCGCCAGCGGCCACCACCATACGACCACCACCATGATACATGTCACGACCTACATTATCAATATAGGGGCCCTCAGGACTCTTAGAGCGGCCTACAACAATATTATAGGTGGAGTTCACACCGTCGCAGCAGGTGCCGTGGGTACCGAGCAGGTAGTACCAGCCATTGCGGCAGATGAGGTCGGAGGCCTCACAGTCGATGGCGATATCCTTCTCTACGTTACCGCTCTTGCGGAAACCCGTAGTGGGGTCGAGTTCGATGAGTCGGATAGTGCCGAAATAGGTGCCGTAACTCACCCACAGACGTCCTGTGGTGGGATCAAGCATGATTCCCGGGTCGATGGCGTCCTGATCCTCCATACCGTCGGAGAAGCAGACTTCCACAGCCTCAGACCACTTGAAGTCGGGTGACTTCGGGTCGAGAGTCTTGTTCCACATGGTGAGGATACGGCCTGCGTGACCGCCTCCGAGACCACCACCCGTAGCACCGTAGATGCAGAGGTAACGGTCGCCGATCTTGATCACATCGGGGGCTGCACCGCCACCGGGGCGCTCAGCACCGCTGTTCCAGGTCCAGCCATCCTCAGAGATCAGACCTCCGCCACCAGTGCCGAAGGTGTAGTATTTGCCCTCGCACTCGGCAATCGTCGAGGGGTCGTGGATAAAGGGTGCGCCAATCTGCGCGCTAGCGGCTGTTGCAAGCGTCATAGCCGCAAGGATACTATATAGTCTTTTCATATTTATTTCTGATTTAAATTGATCTTGTAGTTCTTGACAGGGTTACCGTTCTCGTCGAGGAAGCGGACGCAGAAGTCGCTCATGCCCGGGCCGTTGATGATGGCACCACGCAGGATGTTGCGGCCCTTCTTCAAGGTGATACGCTTCGACATGGCATCGTCCTTCACCATACGACGGTCGCCGGAGAGCAGCAGCGTCTCCTCGCCGTTGAGCCACCACATAGAGGCAGAGTTAGAACCAACGGCCAGACGGACATTTTCGATATCCTCGTCGCAGTCGATGACGGTGACGGCCCAGAAGAGCACGCCATAGATCTCCTCACCCCACTTCTCAGCAAAGCGGAAGAGTTTCACGTTCAGGTTCTCGCTGTCGAGGGCGTGCCAGGTGAGGTTCTGGGTTACTGTCTTCACCTGTGGTCCCTGAGGCTGTTGCTGGGCACCGAATCCGCGTCCGAAGCCTGCGGGAGCCTGCTCTTGCTGGAACACGGCCTTGATCTTCTGACCGTCCTTCGGAATGATGGTCTGCTGACCCTTGAAGTATTCTCTGTTGAAGTGCTCACGCAGATAAGAGTCGGTGAACACGGTATTACCGCTGTTGGGCTTGGTGATAGGCTCTAAGAGCAGCCAACGGTGGATAAAGCCCTCGCCGTCAGGCTGTGCTGTGGTATTGGCAGCCACAGGCGTGAAGTACTTCGGACGGTTCTTGAAACGGACGTAGTCTACGCTGAGAGCACCTTCACCCTCGTTGGTAATCACGAGGTTGGTCACGCCCTTTGGAACATACTCCAGTGTGGCTGTCTGTGTGAGCCACTGGTTGCGCTGGTCGCGGTTGAATCGCATCATCATACCGCCTCCAGGACCTCCGGCACCGCCTGCGGGTGGCTCTGGTGGCCTTACAGTCAGTTTGAGACGGGCAATGACCTTGCCTTTGGCGCTGCCTTCACGGATACAGAACTCGGTATTGTCTGCAGCCTTGACACTCATGATGAGATAGCCGTCGGTGATCATGCTGAAGTCAACATCGTTATACTGGAGCCAACTGCCCTTCGTAGGCAGGGTGGCCATATAACTGCGGAACGTGTTGACAGTATCGATGAGTTCTTCTGTCACGCCTGCGCTGGCTGTGCTGTAACGGTCGATCTCGATCTTCTCAGTAGCCTTGTTGATACCCACACCACGAATGGTCTGCTTCACCTCCTGGATAGTACCGTCGGCATTGAAATACAACTTCTCAATGCAGGCAGAACGGCGCTTGTCATCACTCGGAGAGAAATAGTTGTGGTGATAGAACAGATACCACTGTCCTTTGTAGTTGATGATGCTGTGGTGGTTGGTCCAGCAGCCATTGGGTTGCTCAGCCATAATCAATCCCTTGTACTCATAGGGCCCCATCGGGTTCTTACTCATGGCATAGCCGAGAACTTCTGTATTCTCCCTCACATACGGATAGGTGAGGTAGTACCAGCCGTTAGCCTCGAAGGCAAACGGACCCTCAGCCTGGCGATTGGGAAGACCTTCGAGACAGTTCACACCGATCATCTCCATCTCACGGTTGCCAAACTTAACTTTTGACTTGGGATTGTCGTCAGCGAGTTCCTTCATATTGGGCTTGAGTTTGGCGCAGCGTCCGTTGCCCCAGAAGATGTAGGCATTGCCGTCGGATGCCTGCAGCACGCATGGGTCGATACCGTTGACACCCTTGATGTTCTCTTTCTCGGGAATGAACGGACCCTCAGGACGGTCAGCGATGGCTACACCGATACCGAAGCCACCACCTGCCTGAGGTGCAGAGGGGAAGTAGAAATAGTACTTGCCGTTTTTCTCGACGCAGTCGGGTGCCCACATCGAGTAGGAGTTAGGACGCACCCAGGGCACTTTGTTCTGGGTGACGATGACACCGTGGTCTGTCCAGTCGGTCAGATTTTCAGATGAGAACACGTGGTAGTCTTCCATGCAGAACCAGTCCTGTCGCTGTCCGACGGGAGGCTTGATGTCATGCGATGGATAGAGGTACACCTTGTTGTTGAATACGCGAGCCGTCGGGTCTGCCGTAAACTGGTCGCGTATGATGGGATTCTGTGCCGCTGCGAGGAGAGGCACACCCATGAGAATGACACATAGTAATTTTTTCATTCGCGTTGATATTAATTGAATAATTGGACGTTTTTTAAGTTTCAGTTGCAAATATACGAATATTTCTGAATTAGATGTGTTTTCTTTTAATAGGTTTAACATTTAATCATCACTTTATGTGGAATTGTTACATTTGAAAAAAAAAACGTAACTTTTTCCTGAGACGTAAAGCCTGACAATAATCCCAGACCAGATTTATATGAAAAGAAACTGCAAAAACGGAGCGCATATATGGAGAATTTTAAAAAGAAATAATGCCAATAAGTACCATTTTAAATGTAACACCGCCCCTGTTTTTCGTAACATTTTTGCGGTTTGATACATTTTGCAAAGTGTTTGTTTCAATTTGCAAAACACATATATTAAAATTGTAATACCTTTGCACCCGATTAATAAAATTAATAAAATAAGGTACTACCATGCCAAAGAGAGTGCCGGACGATGTTGAGAAATATTTGGCGCTCAAATGTGAAGAATACTGTATGCGAATACATGTAAACCTAAATATTAAAGTCACAATTATCTAACTAATTAATTTAAAAGTATGTGGAATTTTAAATCACTACAAAAGCCGTTAGTGGCACTGTTCCTGCTCTGTTTGTTCCCTATGGGAGCATTGGCTCAGAGCCTCGTCAAGGGAACGGTGAATGATGAAGCAGGTGAACCGATTATCGGTGCCACAGTGAAGGTACAGGGATCAAACACTGGTGCCATCACAGACTTCAATGGTAACTTCAGTGTGGAGGCTCCCAGCAATGCCACTCTGAACATTTCTTATGTTGGCTATGTTCCTCAGAACATCAAGGTCAACGGACAAAACAACATCAACGTCACGCTGAAGGAAGACGCCCAGATGCTGAACGACGTGGTGGTTGTGGGTTATGGTACGATGAAGAAGAGCGACATCTCTGGATCTGTTGCCACTGTCGACCAGGAAGCAGTCATGAAGCGTGTGCCTCAGAACATTGGCCAGGCCCTGCAGGGTGCTGCCGCCGGTGTGATGGTGACACAATATGATGGTACACCTGACGGTGCTGCCGCTGTCCGCATCCGTGGTGTCGGAACCATTCATGGTGAAGCCGCTCCCCTTTATGTCGTTGATGGTGTCCAGGTTGGTACCAGTGCCGACTTCGTAAATCCTTCCGATATCGAGCGTATTGAGATCCTGAAGGACGCCTCTGCTACCGCTATCTACGGTTCTGCTGGTGCCAACGGTGTTGTGATGATTACCACCAAGCATGGACAGAAAGGACACACTAATATCAACATTACTGCTGACTTTGGTTTGCAGACATTGCCTTACACCCTCGATGTGCTGGATCTGAACACTTTTGCAAAGGCTCTCCGTGAGGCCAAGATTACCAATCAAGGTGATGGTATCGGCAATGCTGTTTGGAACGAGAAATGGGACGGCCAGCGTAACAGTATAGACTGGCAGAAGGAGATGACTCGCGCTGCCCTTCGTCAGCAATACGGTGCTTCTGTCAACGGCGGCAATGAGAAGACGCAGTACAACCTCTCGTTTGGCTGGCTCAGTGTCGATGGTCTTGTTGTGAATACAAACTTCCAGCGTTTCACCACTCGTGCCAACGTTAATACCAAGGTAAACAAATACTTGGAGGTTGGCGGTGACATCAATTATACCCATAGTGAGAGTTATGGTTCAAATGCCGGTATGGGTAACAACCAGAACCTGTCTTCACTCCGTGACTTTGCTTCACTGACTCCGACACTGGATTACCTCACTAACAATGATCCCAACGGAACGTTGGTTAATGTCAATCTGGAAAATCCTAACGGCACCTATGGTACTGGTTATCAGAGCACACCTAACGGATGGGAAGGAAATACCACAATTGCTGGTAACCCCTATGCCACTCAGATGGAGAACGGTGAACGTGCTCGCAACGGTTACGACCGCATTCAGACTACTGCTTACATTGACCTGACTTTCCTGCAGAACAAGAATCATAAAATCGACCTCCGCAGCCAGGGCACATTTACTTACGATGGTAACAATAGTTCAGACTTTACAGGTGGTCGTACACGTTATAATTATATTAATGGTGTTCTTACAGAGGTTCCTTTACAGGCAGACCAGACCTATAATTTCTCACTGTCCAACAGTCATAATTATTCTTTGGGCTTACAGACCTACCTGACCTATAACCTCGACTACGACATCCACAATCTGACGCTTATGATTGGTAATGAGGTCGGCAAGTCTTGGGGACAGAACATCAACGGTAGTCGTAGAGACTTTCCTTCAGACTCTAACCGTGACTTCAGTATGGCCCGCAATGCAGAAAAACAGTTAGGTGGCTCCTATAATGGGAACGTTCGTAATATCTCATACTTCGGTCGTCTGTCTTATAGCCTTATGGACCGTTACATCCTGACAGCCACCATCCGCCGCGATGGCTCTTCTAACTTCAGTGCCAAGCAGGAAGATACAGCCGGTCACGTATACGATGGTCACCTTTGGGGAACCTTCCCCTCAGTGGCTGCTGCATGGCGTATCTCTGAGGAACCGTTCATAAAAGACGTGAAGTTCGTGGATAATTTGAAACTCCGTTTCGGCTGGGGTCAGACAGGTAACGCTGGTAACATGGCCGGACGTTCTAAGATTGTGCTTAGTGGTGATGCTGCCTATGCTTTCTATCCCGAAAATGGTGTAGCAGGATACTGGGGTAATCGTAACCGCCAGACAGGTCAGTTTGCTCCGCTGGTTGACCCCAACCTGAAATGGGAGACCAACGAAATGTTGAACTTCGGTATCGACTTCGCCTTCCTGCAGAATTGGGATATTACCCTCGACTATTTCGTTAAGACCACCAAAGACCTGCTCATCTTTAAGCAGATTCGTGGTTCTGCAGGTTTTAAGGAGGTCTATACCAACTACGGTGAGATTGAGAACAAGGGCTTCGAGTTTGCAGTTGGCTATCACAAGCAAGTGAACAAGGACTTTGGCTTCAATGTTCGTTTGACAGGTTCTACGATTAAGAATAAGGTGAAGAAGATGGGTGATCCCGTATATAACACATGTTCTTCCAATGGTGCGGTAATTGACGGTCACCAAGTAGGTGCTGTCGATGGTGCATCAGAGTTCTGGACCAACCACTCCATCTGTATGGAAGGTGAGGCTGTCGGTTCTTACTTTGGTTATGTGTTCGATGGTATCATCAAGGATGAACAGGACTTAGCAGATTATAAGAAGAGAATCACCTCCGATGATTATTCAAAGTGTGATAATAACCATCCATTGGCTATCGGTGATGCCAAGTTCAAGGATCTTAACAATGACGGCAAACTTGACCAGAATGACCGTACCATCATCGGCAACGGATTCCCCACATTGAACTACGGTATCACCATCGGTGCTAACTACAAGGATTGGGACTTCAACCTCTATATGTATGGTGTATTTGGACAGGACATTCTGTCTTACTCTGCCATGAAACTGAGTTCAATGGTACAACTTGACGACCAGTGCGTTCCTAACATCCTGCAGGAGGCTTACGATGCAGCCTTCCGTAATGGTAGTGGTTCTCTGCCCCGTTTGACCATTGGTGACTACGCTCGCAATGCCCGTGTCAGTGACCTCTGGGTGAAAAACGGTAACTTCCTCCGTATCTCTAACCTTCAGGTTGGTTATACGTTGCCGAAGCAGATTTCCAATATGCTCTCTATCCAGAAGGCTCGTGTCTATGTGGGTGTCAGCAACCTGCTCTGCATTTCTCCCTACAACAAGTATGGCGATCCTGAGGTCGGTACAGGTTCTGTACTTTACACAGGTCTTGATACAGGTCGTTACCCGATGCCTCGTACTTGGATGGCTGGTATCAACGTAACCTTCTAAGAGTAAAAAGGTAAAAAAAGTAAAAAGGTAAAAAAAAGAAAAAATATGAAGACAAGATATATTTTATTAAGTGCAGCATTGTGCAGCGTGACGGGTCTTGGTCTTACATCTTGCAACAATGAAGATTTCCTGAATGTAACCCCGTACAACATCATCGAACAGGAACAATTGTTTGATACAGATGCACATGCAAAGGCTACAATGAATGGCGTTTACGACATGCTGTTCCCCAATGATACATACGATGGTGACTGGGGCTTCAAGCCCAACCTCTTCACAGGTTGTCACCCCACTATCGACACCCAAGCCACAGGTTGGGATAAGGACTGGAACTCCCAAAACTGGAATGCAAGTTCAAGTGAATTACTTGGCGGATGGAAGCATGTCTATGCCGGTATTTGCCGCGCCAATGACTTCCTTGCAGGTCTTGAGGAGGCAAAGAATCTCTCTCCTGCTGTCAAGAAGAGCCTTGAGGGTGAGGGTCGCGCTGTGCGTGGTTTCTTCTATCACTGGCTGGCTACAACCTTCGGTCGCGTACCTATGCTGAGTACAGGTGAGAACTACATCAATACTCCTGAAAAGGCTCGTGCAGCAACCTACACTGAAATGTGGGACTTCATCATCGATGACTTCAAGACTGCTGCCGAGTTGCTTGACTGGCAGCCAATGGACGGACAATATGGACGTGCCACTAAGGGTATGGCACTCGCTTATCTGGGTGATGCATACATGTGGGAAGCCTACCGACTGACCGACGGTGCTAACGGACAAACAGAAGATGCCGCCAAGGCAAAGCAACTTTACCAACAGGCTGCAGCCTGCTTTAAGGAGATATTGGATAGCAATACCTATCAGTTGAACCAATCGTTCACCACTTTGTGGGATCCCGCATCTGCTTGGGGCCCCGAGGCTATTTGGGTTGAGCAACTTGACGAAGGTACCAACTGGGGCGGTTGGGGTGACCTGACCTCTAAGTTGATGCTGAAGTGGTACACCGCATGTCCCGAGAATGGCGGTTGGGGTTCGCTTTATCTCTCTTGGGAGTGGTACTCTTGCTATGAGAAGGGTGACAAGCGTCGCGCCGCTTCTTGCTACACGGGTGCTGTGCCTCAGATTGACCCAAACAACGAAGCATATGATCCACAGTACGAGGGTTGGTATGAACCCGCTATCTACGGTGTGAACCCATATCTGCAGGAGGTGCTGGGTCATGGCAATCCTACCAGTAAGACTATGGCATTCCACTTCACCAACGGTGAGTGGGCACCTGCCATCTGGAGTTCTAAGATGTGGCGTACTGCCTCTGCTGAGTACAAGGCTTGGGGTGACGGCCACTGGAGCCCGACACCTATCTACTGGAAGCGTCTGCCTAACGTGATGCTCGACTATGCAGAGTGTCTGTTCCGTCTGAACGGTGGCGACGATGCTACTGCTTGGGCACAGATTGACAAGTTACGCGAGCGTGCCTTCGGTAAGTATGAGGCAGGCAATGAGCAGGCTCTGACCGACAAGTACCTACCTTACTACAACTCATTTGCTAACTGGGTAGGTCGTGGCGAGGATGATACCTTCATCAAGAATCGCACAGAATATCCTATCCCGTTTGGCAGCAACGACGACTTGCGTCCTGATGCAAAGACTTATTACACACAATATGCTGCTGATAAGGGATTCCAGTCTGAAGTTTGGAAGGTGGCTGTCAATACCGAGCGTCGTAAGGAGTTCAACTGCGAGTGGTGTCTCCGTCCGGATATGCAGAAGTCTGGCTTCATGGCTGACCATGTGGCTACCAACTATCCGAAGCGTAACACTTCTACTGATGGTGATGATGCTCCCATCAAGAACGTGCCCTGGACGAACCGCGACTACGATTACAATGACATGAAGATGGATATGCCTATCCCGCAGGATGAGTTGCTGAAGAATACTCTGTGTGATCAGAACCCGGCATATAAATAAAATGAATAAAACAAGTCATTGAACAAGTATTATTCAAAAATTATAGTTAATACTTAGGTATACATTGTTTTGGTATTTTTGATGAGTGCCGCGTCGCGAGACGCGGCACTTTTTTGTCCTCGCGCGCGTGCGCGGTAGTAGGAAAACAAAAAAACAACCCGCTCATCCCGCCTATCCCGCACGTAAGATTTTTTACTTGGGTGCTGGATAGGCGGGATAGGTAAGATGATTTTGGCATAAGACAACATATATGCACGCGCGCGCGTCAGGACAGTACTAATAAAAATTACGACGGTACTAATTTTTGCTACGACAGTACTATTGCATCGTTACGACGGTACTAACAAAATTTACAAGACGACAATGTTTAACGCCGGCACAACTAAAAAATAAATTTCTTATTATTTTGTATTTTGCTCATTTAATCGTACCTTTGCAGCATCAATGAAAAAGTGATGAAACTAAAGACGATCATCGGGATATATTGGCAAGGGCTGTTGACGGCTGCGTTCGGCGTGGCTGTGTTCTGCTTTTGGCTGTTGTGGCTACCTTATCTGATGGTGACGCGCGAAGGGATGCAGTTGTTCCTGTGGAATACGGATTATCTGATGGACCGGCTCGCGGTGCCAGGCGGTTTTGCCCAATATCTGGGCGAGTTTATCGTACAGTTCTTTCTGAATCCTGTTTATGGGGCACTATGGTATGCTGTGCTGTTTGTCGCAGCCCAGTTACTGGCGTGGCGGCTTTGTAAGGCTTGGTTATTGAGTTATATCGTTCCGTGCGTACTATGGGGGCTGGCATGCAATCCGAATATCCCGATGACCCCCATTGTGGCAGTGGTACTGACTTTGGCGTTGATGAACCTGCTGCCAAAGGCACGGAAAGCCCGTTGGGCGACAGTCTGCGTAATGGTTCCTGTTGGGTATTGGCTTCTGGGTCCTGCCATTGTGCTGATGGTTATTGCGCCCGTCACTTCTGTCGCTTATCATTTGTCGCTGATTGTTCTGCTGGCTATCTGTATTGTCGGCAGTGCCTGGCTAGTGCCATATCCCTTATGGCAAGTGGCCCGGGGCATCGACTATTACTGGGAGGGCGACAAGGTTGGCACGTACGAGGAGATGGTAAACGACATGCAGATGCGGGGGCAGCACTGGGAGGTGATGAGTAAATATGATCAGCCTCCAACCTTGAAGAGTGTGTCGTCGGCCTTCCTGTTGAGTGAGATCGCTTTATCCATGGGTATGGTGAACGTGTCGCAGCGCTCGGCTTTCGAGGCGATGGAGGCGATACCTAATTATAATAAGAGTGCGAGGGCCTTGCGCCGCCTCGTGGAGACGAACATCATTACGGGTCAGTATGATGTGGCACGGAAATACATTGCCATCTTAGAGGAAACCACCTTCTATCGCGGCTGGGCCCGAAAGATGGCTGTTCTGGTGGATCAGCACGAACAGATCAGGATGTATCCGTTTTATCATCGTTTAAAGGAAAAATATGACAATGGCCAAGATCAGTTGTTTTATTAATATAATGAAGGTGTTGGTTGTCTGCCTGTGCCTGATGGCTTGCCATTCGAAGCCGGAGAACGTGAGCAAGACGAATGTGCTGCCGGAGATCTATCCCGACTATGTGGGTGTGACGATTCCCGTCGGCATTGCTCCGCTGAACTTCGCGATGGTCGATGAGGCTTTTACTACCCTTGATGTGGAGGTGAAGGGCTCGAAGGGAGGCAGCATCCACGCCGATGGCGCGTATGCAGACTTTGACATCGAGGCGTGGCATCAGTTGTTAGCGCAGAACAAGGGCGGCAGTCTGACCGTCACTGTCTGTGCAGAGAAGGATGGTCGGTGGATGCAATATAAGGACTTTTCTATGGATGTCAGTGCCGACCCGTTGGAGGCATGGGGTATCACCTACCGCCGCATCCCGCCCAGTTATGAGATGTACAGTCAGATGGGACTCTACCAGCGTGACCTCAGCAACTTTGACGAGATGGAATTGCTGCAGAATACCCGCACGCCCAACCAATGTATTAATTGTCATACCGCCAACCGCACGAACCCCGACCAATATCTGTTCCATATCCGTGGCGACCACGGCGCAACGGCGATTAGAAGTGAAAAGAGAGAAGTGAAAAGTGAAAAATTGGAACTATTACAGGCGAAGAACGAGATTTTAGGTGGGTCGATGGTCTACCCTTACTGGCATCCGGGAGGGCGTTACTGTGCTTTCTCCACCAACAAGACCTCGCAGATGTTCCATACCACGAAGAAGAACAAGCGTATCGAGGTCTACGATGCCTCGTCGGATGTGTTTGTCTATGATACGCAGACCCATAGCATCCTTCGCGACACGCTGATTATGAAGAAATACTGGGCGGAGAACACGCCCGCCTTCTCTCCCGATGGCAAGTGGCTCTACTTCACGACGGCACAGAGGCAGGTCTATCCCACTGACTATGATCAGGAGAAATACAGCCTCTGCCGTGTAAGTTTTGACGAGGAAACGGGCAAGATTGGTGAGCAGGTGGACACCCTGATCAATACCCGTGAGACGGGTAAGAGCGTCAGTTGGCCACGACCTTCTTACGATGGACGCTACTTGATGTATACCCAGACGGACTATGGCTACTTTACCATCTGGCACCCTGAGGCCGACCTCTGGTTGCTCGATTTACAGACGGGTGAGACGCATCCGATGACGGAAGTGAACAGCGACCGAGCAGAGAGCCTGCACAACTGGAATGTGAACAGCCGTTGGTTCCTTTTTACCAGTCGAAGAGAGGATGGCCTCTATACCCGTGTCTATTTCTCGCACTTTGACCCCTCTGGTAAGGCTACGAAGCCTTTCCTCCTGCCTCAGCGCAACCCGCGCCAGTATTACTGTCGCCTGTTGTATTCCTATAACACACCCGACTTCACCTCGCGTCCTGTGGAGATCAATCCCCGTGAGATAGGACGACGCATAGAGAGCAATGAGCGAACGGTCACGAAGACAGATTAAAATACCATACGATATGAAAAGATTTTTGTTTTTGAACCTTTTATTGCTGATGGGAATGACCATCAGTGCTGCAGAGCAGTTTGTTGTGTTTAAGGCATCTGCCGATGTACTCCCGTTGCAAGGTGCCAGTATCTCATTCGACGCCAAGGAGCATAGTTGTGTGCAACGGGCCGTCGCCAATCTCCAGCAGGACTTTGAACGTGTGACAGGAACCAGTCTTCGTGGTTCTCAGACCAACATTCTCATTGGTACTGTGGGCGTGAATAAACAGATTGACCAATGGGTGAAGAAGGGCGAACTCCGCGACCTGAAAGGCAAGACGGAGAAATACATTATCAAGACCATCGGTGACCAACTCGTCATCGCTGGCAGCGATAAGCGCGGTACGGTGTTCGGCATCTACGAACTGTCGCAGCAGATTGGTGTCTCGCCCTGGTATTACTGGGCTGACGTTCCCGTTGAGAAACACGATGCTATATATATAAAGAAAGGTGAATATACGGATGGAGAACCTGCCGTGCGCTATCGTGGGCTTTTCCTCAACGATGAGGCACCCTGTTTGACCACATGGGTGAAGAACACCTTTGGCACCGACTATGGTGACCATCGTTTCTATGAGAAGGTCTTCGAACTCATCCTCCGTTTGAAGGGGAACTTCCTCTGGCCTGCCATGTGGGGCTGGGCCTTCTATGCAGATGACCCTGAGAACGGCAAACTGGCTGATCAGATGGGTGTTATCATCGGCACCTCCCATCATGAGCCAATGGCCCGTAACCATCAGGAGTATGCCCGTCGTCGCAATGAGTGGGGGGCTTGGAATTACCAGACCAACAAGGAGAATCTCGACCGTTTTTTCCGCGAGGGTATCGAACGGATGAAGGGTACGGATGATATCGTGACCATCGGTATGCGTGGTGACGGTGATGAGGCCATGAGCGAAAATGCTGATACTAGACTGTTGGAAAATATCATCGGCAACCAGCGTCGTATCATCAAGGAGGTGACAGGCAAGCCGGCAGACAAGACCACCCAGGTGTGGGCCTTGTATAAAGAAGTACAAGACTATTACGATGCTGGGCTCCGCGTACCTGACGATGTGATGATCCTTATCAGTGACGACAACTGGGGTGATATCCGTCGTGTGCCTACAGCCGCCGAACGTAGCCGTAAGGGCGGGTGGGGCATTTACTACCATGTGGACTACGTGGGGGCTCCCCGTAATACGAAATGGCTCAATGTCACCCAGACGCAACAGATGTTCGAACAGTTGTCGCTGGCTTATGACTTCGGCATCCAGCGTATGTGGATCCTTAATGTGGGCGACTTAAAGCCGATGGAGTATCCCATCCAGTTGTTCATGGATATGGCCTGGAACCCGAAGGACTATACCGTCCAGACCGTCACCGACCACACGTGCCGCTTCTTCCAGAGTGTACTCAGTGGCTCCGTGGCAGAGGAGGCAGCGTCTATCTATAACCGCAACTGCCAATATATGGCCCGTGTGACGCCCGAGATGCTCGATGCACGTACCTACAATATCGAGACAGGTGAGTGGCGGCAGGTGGCTGACGACTACCAGCGTCTGGAACTGAGTGCCCTGCGCCTCTATGACCAGATTCCTGTAGAGGCCCGCGACTTCTATCGTCAACTGATTCTCTTCCCGGTGCAGGCCATGGCCAATCTTTACGATATGTACTACGCCCAGGCCATGAACCAATATCTGGCTGCCAGAAAGAACCCCGATGCCAATCTCTGGGCCGACAAGGTGAAGGATTGCTTCCGTCGCGACTCGTTGCTCTGTGCGGCCTATAATACTGATATCGCTGGTGGCAAGTGGAATGGTATGATGATACAGAAGCATATCGGCTACCGTTCCTGGAACGATAACTTCCGTGCCGATATGTTGCCGAGAGTGCAGACCGTACCTGCTGGCGATGGTGGCTATATCTTCGAAGCCAAGGATGGTTATGTGGCGATGGAGGCCGAACACTATTACAGCGCTACGGCACCTGAAGGCACCGAATGGACGGTCTATCCTTATTACGGTCGCATCCGTAGTGCCGTTGCCCTGACACCTTATACGTCACCAGTCGGCGACGCTTCACTGACCTATAGGCTGACGTTGCCTGGTGATGTGAAGTCCGTGAAAGTCCATGTTGTGGTGAAATCTACGCTTGATTTCCTCAACGTCGGTGGTTTCGAATATACCGTCAGCCTCGACGGAGGGGAACCGCAGGTGGTCAACTTCAACAAGACACTTGTCGACCGGCAGCCCTATATGTACTCGGAATACTATCCAGCCGTTGCCAGTCGCGTGGTGGAGAAAGTTGTGGAATTGCCAGTCGACGAAGGCTCTGACCATGAATTGACGTTGCGGCCCAAGCATCCTGGTATCGTCTTCGAGAGGATTGTCGTTGACTGTGGTGGCTACAAACCCTCGTATCTCTTTATGGACGAGTCACCCTGTACCCGCAAATAACCAGTTGTAGAGATGATGAAAAGTGGATGCTATGACCTCAACGGACGTAAAATAGATGAAAGCCAGTGGTCGAACGGTCAATTGTCCCCAAGCCTATACATCATCCATGGCCGCAAGGTCGTGATTAAGCGAGAATAAAGCATGAGTTTACTCATGTTTTATCGAGCGGTAACGAACTCGAGCAAGGCTCAAGGTCGTGATTAAGCGAGAATAAAGCACAATAAGAGGGTGTGCCTATTTTGACACACCCTCATTGCTTTTGGTACTTTCGTACCCTGTTCCGTTCTATTCTCGAACCAATTTTTACACGACCTTGACCTTCTTTGGGCTTTTCATAATGATATACCCAACCCTCAGGAGCCTATTTTGGTAGGACACCCGCACCGGAAGTAAAAGGCAAATTCTTTGACTGCCTTTATTATGGGGTGTATGCGTAAGTAACGCATACACCTTATTATATATATTAGTGTAGTAAGGCAAAATAACAGAAGTATATTTGTCCGGAGACAACAATCTGAAAATTTTATTCTTTACTACACCCACTTTTTTGACTACACCTAATATTTATATTAAAAGATAATATGGAAAGAATTTATAGAAATCTTGATGATGCGACAAAATTACGCATCAGCCAAAAGTTAAAAGGCCGCACTATGAGCGACAGCCATAAGCAGGCTATTAGTGACGCTATGAGAGCGTATTGGGCTACAATCCCATACCGACCAACTGAAAATAACGAGAGTAATAATACAAACCATGAAACGAGTATGCAGAAGACCAATTCAAATTGACGCATTAACCTTGTGCTATGAGGTTGAACAAACATTCTACTATGAGCAATTACAAAGCCTAAATTATGAAGATACCATAGACCTTGACGAATTTCAACTAACACGAACGACAGGGAGATATTACGATAATGTCTATAGTGTTAGAGCATGGAACGGTGAACGAGTGATAGAATTCGGACAAATGAAATTCAATCTTGCTCATGGTGACGAACTGAGCAACACTCACACCAACGGACAGCGGAAAGTGTGGCTTAGCCTCAACAATGAAACGCTCTATTCACAAGACATTCACTTCTTGACCTATATCGAGCAGAGACTTGGGTTAAATTTCCACAACGTCACAAGCCTTGACCTTGCTCTTGACACACCATTTAGCGTTAGTCCACTTGTTAAGGCATACCTCCATAATAAAAACGTGACAACCATTCTGAACGGCAAACGTATCACAGACAGAGATGAGGACAGGGCAGAAATCTCATATACCTTTAGTGGTAGTCTCAACAAACAAGACAAGTATAAGACCGTGAACATCAAGCAGCGCAATGCCATTCGGGACAAGAGCAAGGGCATAACGGTACTGACATACGACAAAGCGGCAGAGATTGGTAATGCCTCAGACAAGCAGTACATACTCGACTATTACAGCAATCCCAAGAGGCTCTACCGCACGGAAGTACATCTAAACGCAGAGGACATCAAGAACTACGTGGAACGTATAGGCATCCATTACACGCCTCTCATTCTATTCGATGAGGCTGTTCTCGAAGGTATGTTCTTCCATTACCTTGGGAGTGTCATACGCTTTCAGAGCCGAAAGTATGATGTGAGTTGGGAACACCTGTTAGGACGTTCATAGGTATATAACAACCACCCCTATCAGATATAACCCAATGGTTATATTCCTTTTATATATAAAGGATAATGTATCATTTTAAAAATGTATCAATGAAATCTATATAATGAAATCATTGATACATTCTTTTTGTATTATTCTAACTTAAAAGGTTATATTGAGATTTTTCAATCTGCTAAAAATGCTAAAATAATCCGGCAGAATTTGCAAATATTAATAGAAAACTATATCTTTGCATTATTAATTCAAAAATATACGCCTATGATATAAGAAATATAAAAGACGTTAGATAGAAAGCGTTTGCTAAAATTCTTGTTCTTGAAAAATCGCCAAATTTGAAGAGCAGCAGGAGTGGAAGTTAAACGCTCACGCCAATGGCGTGGGCTTTTTACTCGGATATGCTGCAATGGTGTTTGGCGATACCTTCAAGAACGTAGACGAAGCAATTAGTCCACGTTTTTTATTTGTCTGCCCTTGACAATATGGGACTAACCATTAGTAACAAATCTAAA
This sequence comes from Prevotella sp., assembly GCA_017964785.1. GTDB lineage: Bacteria > Bacteroidota > Bacteroidia > Bacteroidales > Bacteroidaceae > Prevotella. The sequence continues at coordinate 12,182 of JAGCRH010000135.1, read as the reverse complement.
ACAAAAGTAAGAAATGAAAAAGATAATATTATTTACAGTATTAATGTTATTTGGAGCGTTATATATAAATGCTCAATCATACGATTTTGAAATTGGCGATTTTTCATATTACAACCTCCGTTGGAGATTACCGGATGGAAATAAAAATACCGTAAGCATAAAGGGGTACAAGGGAACGAAGTCCGAATTAGTCATTCCAAATAGCATTATACACGATGGCATTACAAAAAAAGTGTATTTAATTAAGGCACGGACATTCCTGACAGATTCAAATATTACATCTATAACTATACCAAGCGTATTTATTGTTGAAAAAGAAGCATTTGCGGGTGCAACCAAATTAGAAAAAGTTGTTCTCGGAGATTCTGTTAGCCTAAGTAAATTCTGTTTTGACGAATGTTCCCAATTACAAACTGTTGTTTTTAAGGGGAAAGTCTATAGTTTCGATAGAGCCTTTGGTTGGCATAACTCAACAATGCAACGAGGTTTTTATTTCATTTCTTCAACACCACCAACTGTTTTAATGGAGGCTGATTTTGACGAATCGGTATATAAGCAAGTTACATTATATGTTCCCAATAATTCTGTGGAAAAATACAAAAGCGATAGTGTTTGGGGAAAGTTCAAAATTGAAGTATGGGAGACTGACAAGAAACAGTAAAAAGATTGTCTGTAATCTGATAAAAGGATAAATTGTTATAAACTAAATAGAAAGAAGTATGAAAGATTGGAAAGTTTGGGCATTTTGTATTGCCTTATTTTTATTGGTAAAAATGTGTGGCGGTTGTAATGGTTGTGGTTCTTCAGGCTTAGACACAGATGCTCTTGAAATCAGGCTTATCGGTAAATACCATTATACTGATGTACATATCAATTCCTACAAGAAGGTTAAAGACGACCCCCCAACATTTGAATTTGAATATGACTACACTCTTAGGTCGGTAGGTATCCGTCAAACTCGAACGGGGCATTGCACTTTATATCCTGACGGAGATTTCAAAGATATTTATTAAGATGAACATCTATATAAGTGGGTCTTATCTGTTATTGATAAGACCTACTTTGTTTGTTATCGCCTCTAATTCTTCTTGGCTATTGAACTGATATATCTTTCCACCAATTCTAATAAAGCCCTCCACGACATCAATAGGCTCCAACAGACTATTTGCAGACACACCCAGCGCAAAGGCAATTTTCTCAATAGTGTCAAGTCGAGCATTACCATAAATCGCTCTTGTAAGTGATGCAGGGTCAACTCCCATTTCTCCGGCAAGGTCTTTCATTTGTTTGCCTTGTGCCTTGCAAATTCGCTTGACATTTTCTGCTAATATCTTCTCCATGTTTCAAATTTTGAAACAAAAATAACGATAATTGATGTACTATGCAAATTTTTTAAGAATTATTGAGAAAAAAGTCAACTGAATACTTGTCCAGGTCTTAACTTTTTTGTATCTTTGCAGTGTAAATAATTAACGTATATATCAATATGAGCAAAATGGTAATCTTTGCAAGAGTATCAACGAGCGTCCAGGACTACGAACGCCAGGTTAATGAACTGACAGCAATCGCCCACCGCAACAATTGGAGCATTGAGGCTATATTCTGCGAGAAGATAAGCGGAGCCAAGAAGAATTCAGAACGTAAGGAACTGAGCCGTATGGTCGAGTTCGTTCAGGCTAATAATATTAACAAGGTGGCGGTGACGGAACTTTCAAGGCTTGGCCGAGACACCTTACAGGTGCTCGAAGTGATAGAGCAGTTCAATAGGTTGGGTATCAGCCTCTACATTCAAAACTACAATATAGAGACACTGACAGAAAGCGGAGAGGTTAACCCAATGAGCCAATTCCTCATCACAATCTTAGCCGAGGTCGCAAGGATGGAACGCAAGACGATTCGCGAGAGGGTCGAGAGTGGGTATAAGAACTTTCGAGCCAATGGCGGCAAGGTTGGACGTAAGGTGGGTTATCGCAAGAGTGATGTAGATATGAGAGAGCAGTATGCCGAGGAAATTCGTTTGTTACACAAGGGCATCAGCCTCCGCAATATATCTAAAATTACGGGTACGAGCGTTAATACTATTCGTAAATGTCAGAGTCTAACATGAAAATTTCTTATTATTTCTTCTTTATTTGACTTTTTTTATGTATATTTGCTCTGAATCCAAATCGATGAGGAAGAAAATAAGTGCCGTGCGAGGCACAGTATAAAAATTATACAATGATAAACATAGAGCAATGTAAAAAAGTATTAAACAATGGAGAAAGGAAGTATAAAGATGAAGAGATAAAGATGATAAGAGATTACCTCTATCAGTTAGCAAATTTTGAAATTAACGAATTAAAAACTAAGTAAAATGAATGTAATTATTTATTGTCGTGTAAGTTCAGATGAACAAGCGGAAGGTACAAGTTTAGATGTTCAGGAGGAACGTTTGAGAGCGTATTGTGAGCGTAGAGGGTATAACATAATAGATATACCACACAGGGAAGATGAAAGTGGAAAGACTTTTGATAAGAGACCAATCATCCAAGGTATAATGAAGTATGTCCGTAGCCATAGAGGACAGGTTGATAAGTTGTTAGTTCTTCGATGGAATAGGTATTCGAGAGACCTTTTCAGTGCTTGTAGCAATATGGATGCCCTAAGAAAGTTAGGTGTAGAAGTCAACTCTATAGAGGAACCTTTAGATTATAACACTACAGGATGGCCAGCGCAGTTGGGTATGTATATAGGGATGGCGCAAGGTGATAATATCAGTCGTTCTAAGGCGACAATCGATGGCATACGTGGCACACTAAAGAAAGGCAGATGTGCTAACAGAGCCCCACGAGGTTATAAAAACGTCAGACTTGGAAAGCATGATACACATGTAGAGATAGATGAAGAAAAGGCCAATATGGTTAAGCAGGTGTTTCAAGAGGTTGCAAAGGGTGTGGAGGCTCCTTGTCATCTTCGCAAGAGAATATGCCCTTCCATTTCAGAAAGTTCATTTCTTGAAATGCTGCGTAATGTGTTTTATATTGGCAAGATTCTTGTGCCGGCTTATAAGGATGAGAAGGAGCAAATTGTGAATGGCATCCATGAACCATTGATAAGTGAAGAAACCTTCTATCAAGTGCAGGAAGTCTTGGATGGTAAACGTAAGAAGGTTCCAAAGTTGGGGAAGGCAATTGACCCCAACTTATATCTACGGAAGTTTCTTGTATGTCCTATATGTGGTCATTCGTTGACAGGCTCAACAAGTGGGGGTAATGGTGGCAAATATACCTATTATCATTGTTGTAATGATGGAAAGCATTTGCGTAAGAGAGCGGAGGAAGTTAATGAGAGTTTTGCAAACTATATTGACGGACTAAAGCCCAACGATGCTGTAATGAACCTTTATCGGGAGATATTGCAGGACCTCCGAGGGGAACAGGGCCGAGAGCGATTGAAAGAGGCGGAGGCTTTACGTAAGGAAGTCCGGGAGGTTGAGGACAAACTCAATACTCTTGATGATAAGTGGTGTCGTAATAGGGTATCTGACGAAGACCATGAGCGTATATCCAACCGCTACAAAAAACAAATCGAAGAATTACAGGTGAAGATAGGATTATTATCTAAGGGTAGCAAGGAGATAGGAGAGAAAATCGACTATTCTTTTAATCTTCTCAATAATTTAAGGAAAATTATGATTGATGGCCCGGTAAATCTGAAATGCAAATTGCTTGGTTCGATGTTTTTTGATAAAATCGTATATGACGGTAAAAATTATCGAACCAAGAACTATAACCAAGTGCTTGACCTTATATTTCAGGAGACCAACAAGTTATGTGGAAATAAAAATGGGGAATCCGAAGATTCCCCTGCTTTTAAAACCCTTGTACCCAGAGCCGGGGTCGAACCGGCACGGGTTGCCCCACTGGTGTTTGAGACCAGCGCGTCTACCGATTCCGCCATCTGGGCGTTGCACTTAACCTCAAAAGCGCTGCAAAGGTACTACATTTTTCTGAAACTGCAAAGATTTATGGTAAAAAAATGAAAAATACTTGTTTATATCGATAATAATGCTTATCTTCGCGGCATAAAAAACGACTATAAGTATTGTTATATATAAATGGAATATAGTAAGGATTTTTGCGTGATCCTCGCAGGAGGTCGCGGAAAGCGTTTGTGGCCATGCAGCAGAGAGGCGATGCCCAAGCAGTTTATTGATTTCTTCGGAACGGGAAGGACACAGTTGCAGGCTACCTATGATAGGATTGTGAAAATGCTGCCCACAGATCATATTTATGTATGTACCTGTCGGGAATATCTGGAAATGTCGCGTGAGCAGTTGCCTGATGTGCCAGAGCGGAATTTCATCGTTGAGCCAATCAACCGCAATACGGCTCCGAGTGTGGCCTGGGCTGCCATGCGGATCTTAAAGCGTGAACCGGAGTCCAACGTGATTGTCTTGCCGTCGGACCAGATGGTACTGAATGAGGCCTCATTCACGCACAGTGTGGAACTTGGTTTCAGTTATGTCGCGGAAAATGATGTGCTGATGGTGATGGGTGTCAAGCCGACGCGTCCTGAACCGGGCTATGGTTATATCCAGATGGGCGACCTGAGTTGTAAGCCGGAGGTATATGCCGTCAAGTCGTTTACGGAGAAGCCCGAACGTGAGTTTGCCACGATGTTCATGAACAGTGGCGAGTTCTATTGGAACACAGGCATCTTCCTCTCAAAAGTGAATCATCTGTTGAAGTTCTTTGAGAATATATTCCCTGACGTGCTTCGAAAATTAAGGTACGAGAGGATAGAATACACCTATGAAGAAGAGATGGAGTTTGTGTCGAAGAACTATCCGAGGTACCCAAACATTTCGCTCGATTATGCCATCTTGGAGCAGTGCAAGAATGTCTTCGTGATGCAGTGCGACTTCGGCTGGGCCGACCTGGGTACGTGGCATGCCATCTATGAGTCGATGAGTAAGGTGGAGGGCGACAATGTGGTCATCGACTCCAAGGTGGAAATGGAGGATTGCAGTAATAATGTGATTAAGTTGCCGAAGGGAAAGATAGGTGTGTTCAACGGCCTTGAAGGTTACATCGTGGCGGATAGCGAGGATGTGCTGCTGGTCTGCCGCAAGAACGACGACTCCTCGCTGATCCGAAAATATGTCAGTGAGGTAGGGCTTAAATACGGTGATGAGTTTGTCTAACCGACAAACTCATCACGTATCTTCTGGGCGATTTCCTTGAATTCCTCTTCCGTGAGTTTCAACTTCTCACGGCGGAAATCCACATCCTGTTCCGACTGCATCGGAATCAGGTGGATATGGGCATGGGGTACCTCGAGACCTAATACCACCTGAGCCACTTTCTTACAGGGGAAGGCCTTCTTGATGGCGAGGGCCACCTTCTTGGCAAACACCTCAAAGCGGGCAATCTCGTCGTCGTCCATGTCGAAGATGTAGTCTACTTCGCGGCGGGGAATCACAAGGGTGTGACCCTTCACCAGCGGATTGATGTCGAGGAAAGCATAGAACTCCTCGTTCTCGGCGCACTTGTAACTGGGAATCTCACCAGCGGCAATCTTACTGAATATATCCATATTATCCTATTGTTATTTTATCAATGCGGAGTTTGATGGTGCCACGGGGAATCTTTACCTCTACCTCGTCACCCACCTTATGGTTCAGCAGTCCCTGAGCAATCGGGGTCTTGATGGAGATCTTACCCTCGCGGAGGTTGGCTTCGCTTTCGCTGACGATGGTGTAGGTCATCTTGGCCTTGTTGGTCATGTTGGTCATCTCCACCTTCGACAGGATCTGGACGGCATCGGTACTCAGACGACTGGTATCCACCACCTTGGCTTCCGAGATGGTCACCTTCAACTGGTTGATCTTATCCTCCAAATGGGCCTGAGCCTCCTTGGCGGCATCGTACTCGCTATTCTCACTCAGGTCGCCTTTCTCGCGGGCCTCGGCAATGGCTGCTGAGGCCTTCGGGCGCTCAATGCTTTCTAAACGTTGCAGTTCGGCTATCAGTTTGTCGTAGCCTTCTTGTGACATATATGCCATAATTATTTACAATTTACAATTTACAATTTGACAATTTAACAATTTTCATTAGGCGGACAAAAAAGAAAGAATCCCGACGTTCTGCTGTCGGAATCCTCGGTGCTATCATGTCTTATCCTTACTTTCGTTTGCAAAGGTAGGGATTATTTTCGAAACTCACAAATTTTTCCGCCTAAAAAATGCAAAACGACATAAATCACAGTGGCAGAAACCCATCCGGCAAAGACATCGACGGCATAATGGGCAAAGATGTAGACGGTGGAAAGGCACAGGAGTATGAACACGGGAACCATGACCCAGAAGAGCCATCGGCAACGGGTTTTCCAGGCCAGAAGCACCAGAATGGTGGTGACACCGACGTGACTGCTGGGGAAGGCTGCCGTGGGTCGTTCACCGGCATCATGGGCGTGTTCCACCATGTGATAGAAGAAGCCGTCGCTCCATCCGGGCAACGTGATCATCTCCTGATGGTCGGCGAAATAGTGGCCTAAGTCGGGGAAGATACCTTGGGCAATCTGATCCATCCCTACTGCCGGGTAATAGAACTGCGGTCCGGCAACGGGGAGGAAGACAAAGATGACGTAATAGGCAAAGAAGGCTGTGAGGATGATGAAGGTGGCACGCTCGAATTCTGAATACCTGCATAGGAAATAGTAGAGGGTCACAAGGGCGATCAACGGGAAATACGAGGTATAGCCGAAGTGCATCAGTTCACTGAAGATTGGATGACTGAATGTCTGCGAGAAGAGTAGGGCGGGCTGGAAACCGAATAACTGCTGGTCGTAGGTAGCAAAGAGATGATCGTAACAGGGGAAGATCCTGTTCAATTCATAGGTGTCTGGATACCACCACGACAGCAGTCCCATCTGGGCCACCACCCGACAGAAGATGGTAAAGCGACAAGGAAGCAGTCTGTAGACAGACCAGAGGGCCAGCGTCATCATCACAATACGGAAGCGCCCCCAGAGCATCGGCTCGGGATTCTGTACCTTTGTATAGGTGAACAGGATCAGCAACAATGTCAGCAGCAGATAGCCCATAATGACCCATTCCACTGCCAACAGCCCCTTCCGAGGCTTCTTGTCCTTCTCAAACAGATATCTAAATATATTCACGATTCACTTCTCACTTTTCACTTCTTAGAGCCACCCGTTGTCCTTGTACCACCGAATAGTCTCTTTCACCCCCTGTTCCAGATTGTAGGTAGGCTGATAACCCAGTTCATCGATGGCGGGCTGGATGTCGCACCGCCAGTTGCGCTGTTTCAGGATGTTGTATTTGTCATTGTTCAGGGCTGTCACCTTACCAGTCATCCGTCCGATGTACTCACCGATGAAGGTGATGATGCGGAGCACCCAGACGGGGGCGGTGATACGGATCCACCAGGGCCGACCCAGTTCCTTGTGAATGAGGTCGCTGAAAGTGGTGCTTTGATACACTTGTCCGTCGCTGAGGAAGAATCTCCTTCCGTTCTCGCCTTTTTCGAGGGCGAGGAACACGGCCTGTACCACATCTTTCACATAGACAAACGTGATGTCCTGCCGCTTATAGCCTACGGCAAAGTCACTATGCCCCTTGATACTCTTGGCCATCATGAAGTAATCCTTCTCCCTCGGACCGTAAACACCCGTCGGTCTAAGTATAATATAAGGTAGACGCGCGCGTAGGGTTTCCAGATATTGTTCTGCAGCCAACTTGCTCCGCCCGTATTCCGTATTCGGTCGGGGGGTGTCGCTCTCGCTGATCTCCTCATAGGGCTGTTGCTCCTTGATGGCTCCGAAGATGCTGAGGCTACTGATAAAGACAAAGCGTTTCAGAGGCATCTCCACTTCGAGGATAGCCTTTGCCAGGTTCTTGGTCCCTTCGGTATTGATGCGATGGAAATCTTGTTTGTTCAGACACTTCGTCACACCGGCGGCATGCACCACATAGTCGAAGTCGTGTCCCCGGAGTTGTTCCACCAGTTGCACCTTCGACGAGAGGTTGAGTTCGATGAAATGGATCCGCTCGTCTTGCAGATATTCCCTCGAACTGCTCTTGCGCACGGCAGCCCATGTCTCGAAGCCTCGTTTGAGGGACTCCTCAACGATAAATGAGCCAATAAATCCGCTTGCCCCGGTAATCAGAATCTTCATCTGTGGTCAATTTGGGTGCAAAGTTACACAACTTTTCACTTTGCACTTTTCACTTTTCACTTTTTTTTTGTAACTTTGTAAGAAATTGCAGGATTTCTTTGTATAAAGGCTGTTGGGAGAATTGAGAGAAATTGGGGTTACGATTTGGAGACCGTTCTCAATTCTACATTCTGCTATGAATTGCACTCAAAGAACTCCTGACGCTGAGCCACCAGCCGTTTTATGGCTCTCTGTCGGGTGCAAAGTTAGGATATTTGTACGCAGGGCAATCTCTATGGTGTCGATGGCTGTGAACAATATCTTTCGCAAGGCATTGTCGAATTCATACCGCTCAATCACATCTTCAAAACAACTTCCATTCGTAAAGACATGATTAATGGGGTCGCTCTGCATGTCCCACCAATAGGCTTTCAGACGGAAGTAACTGATGCGCTTGAGGCACTCCATAGCGAAAGCCTTGTCACGGAACATCATCCCGCGATTCTCAAGCAGTTCAATCTGCTCCTGTATGGTTCTCGAAGCCTTGTTTGCCATATTTCATAAAATGACCCGCCGGCAGTTCTGATGGTATGCACAGCGGGTACTGTTATCGTAAGACAGGCTAACAGCCCTTTGTCTTTCTGATTTTCGGTGCAAAGATAGGATTTTTATTTCAAATAAACAAACTTTTCCCCTAAATATTCATAAAAGAGGGCTGAAAAAACCTCGTTCAACTCCTTTTTCGTCAAAAAAAGAACTAACTTTGCAGCAAATTAGTAAATAAGCGACGATGAGAGAGCGAATTATTGTAATCTTTAAACTCCTTGCCGTGCTGACCCTGATACTGGGCTGCACGAATTGCAGCGAACCAACGGATGGTGGGAAGGTAAAATCCGCGTGGCAGCAGTATAACGAGTTGTTCACGGCAATGGATCTGGGGAGGGCACTGGCCGTCATCGACAGTATGGAGCAGGCGAAAACCGTCAGCACCACGAAAGCCGATTATCTGCGAGGAATTGCCTATGATGCCGGCTGGAAGATGCGGATAGCGGAGCATTTCTATAAAAAAGCATACGAAAACTATGTCCCCAAGACTTCGCAAGACTGGTTTGACTATACCGATGCAGGCTACCGCTATGCGTACATGCACTTTGGAAGGGGCGACACCGAGGGTGCGCTTAACATCCTCGCAAAATTGTTACCCCAGGCAAAGGATAATAATGCTTTCCCCAAAATCGTTGAGGCTTCCTTGCTGATGCTGATGGCAGAATGTCATATACAACTGCACCAGAACGACGAGGCACGCCGCTACTGGCAGAAGGCATACGAACTGCAGCAGCAGGCCAATAGGGAAAACCAGGAAACGGACTTTCCCTGGGTCAGTATGAACATATGCGGCAACCTCTTCAACATGGGTGACGTCGAAGGGGCAAAAGAATGGCTCGAACTCGCAGAACAGGAGTTCGCCCTCTATGAGCAGCAGGGCGACTCGTTGCTTATAGAGGAATGGAGAGGCCATCTTGCCCTCAAGCGGGCGCGCTATTTGCAAGCGACAGGTCACGCTGCCGAGGCTGCGGCCATCTACGCCGCCGTTCCCCGCAGCCGTATCATGGAACCCTATGGCTACAAAGAGGCAGCAGACTATCTGATGGATGCTGGCCGCTACGACGAGGCCGCCTACTGGTACGAGCAGATTGACAGCACCTACGAGGCGACTAACGGCGCACAGATGACCTTCGATAATATTGCCTTACGCCTCTCTCCCCGCTATTCAGTCTACCGTAAGGCCGGGCGCAACGGGGATGCACTGGTCATTGCAGACAGCATCAGCGCCGCCATCGACTCAGCCCTTGTCTGGCAGAAAAAGAACGATGCTGCCGAACTCGCCGTCATTTACCAGACACATGAGAAGGAACTGGCCCTGGAAGAGTCGGAAGCCAAGACCACCGTCTATCGCATCCTTGCCGTTGCCGCCTTCCTCATTTGCCTGTTCGTTGCCTACATGTTCTGGCGGGCAGCGCAATATAATAAGGTCCTCTTCGAGAAGAACCACCGACTCTTGGCCGAGATGGAGCAACGAGAGCGGGAGGAACGACAGGCTATTGAGCAGTTAAAGGCAGAACCAGAGGAACTGCTTACCGCCAGCCAGCAACTTTACCGCCGACTCTGCGAACTGATGATTGAGCAACATCCATTCACCGACGAGACGCTGAATCGCGAGACGTTGGCCCAACTCCTTGGCACTAATCCGAAATACATAGATCAGGCCATTACCGAGTGTTCCAACGGCGACACCACCCGCGACTTCATCAACCGCTACCGCGTCCAGCATATTGCCACTTTGCTGAAGACCACCGACGACAGCATCAGTCTCATTGGTGAGATGAGCGGCATCATCAGCCGTGCCACGCTTTCCCGCCTTTTCCGCGACTACTATGGCATGACGCCATCAGAATACAGGCAGGCAGCAAGAGCAGAATTGAAGCAAAATTAGTTTTTTCTGCATTTTTTCCGAATTTGAAACAAACTTTTCCGACAGTGAAACACCCGTTTCGCTGTCGGTCTGTAATTTTGCGCCTGTAATCAGAAAGTTTCTAACATGGATGCAACCCTCATCATTGCCCTGGCTCTCGCAGTTGCTGTCGTCTTGATAGTGCTGGTGCTTGTTGCCGTCATCGTTTACCAACGATGGCGCATCAGCGACAACAATGCTCATTTGGAGAAGTTCATCAACGAGAACGAGCAGTTGCGTCAGAAGATGCAGCGTAAGGGAATCGTATAATACATATACATATATATAATATGGATACACTGGCTATTATCATCATCGCGGGACTTGTGACCATTATCATTCTGGTGCTTATTGCTCGCAACACCATCCTCAGCAATCGCATCGAGGATGCCCACATTGAGAACGACCGCCTGAAGCGCGAGAACCACAGTTTGGAAAAAAAGAACGACGAACATAATGACGAACTGAGGGAGCAGCGAGAGCAGATTAAGAAATATTAATGTAGAATCAATAAATCTCATGGATTATGAAAAAGATGATGACTATTGTGGCGCTGATGTGCGCCGTGACGTTCCAAGTGAATGCGCAGAACAGTGACGAGCAGTTGCAGAAGAAGGCTTTGGAGGTGGTCTTAGAGGCGGCCAAGGAGGCTGACGCAAACCCGACCGACGGCAGGAAGCAGTATGTGGCTGCCGCCGGGTTCAACATGGACTTGCTGGGTGATAAGGTTGACCTCGACCGCGCATTGGCCTACGCCAACAAGGCGCTGCAGATTGCCGAGTCGCAGACCGTGCTCAAGGACACGCTGATGGGTCACACCTGCCTCACGCTGGGCTCCATCTACCTGAAGAAGCGAGAGCTGGAGAAGGCCTACGACTTCTACGAAAAGGGACTGAAAGCATTCGAGCAGGAACTGGGACGCTATGACCCCGTGACCATCTACCAGAAACTCAAAATAGGCTTCGAGATCATGATGAGCATCGACGTGCGCTACGGCTCATTATTCATCCAGCAGGCCTTTCTGGACTCCGAGAGGGTTCCCGTCGAAAAGCGCCTCAAGAACATGACCGAGATTATGGCTCTTTACGATCTTGCCATCGAATTCCTCGTTGCCGACATCTCAAACAAAATGTGGAACGGTCTGCCCATCGTCTTCTTCGAGGGAAAGAGATACTTCATGGTGGAGACGCCCGAATGGAACATGGAGCAGCCGGTCGTCGGATGGTTGGTGCCGAAATTAAGACTCGCGCTGCAGGGGAAGGATGCCAAGAAAGAGGGCGACATCGTACTTATCGAAACCGATGACAGGAATGCCACTCCTCGTATCATCAAGTCTGACGCCACAGTGAAACCGCAGTTCGAAGTGAACTTCTCACAAGATGCGAATGACGAACATGCCCTGAGCGTCCCCGCAGAATCCGCCCGCCTCATGTTCGTCTATGGCACAGGCTATCATGAAATCCTTGCCAAGTACCGCGAGTTCAAGGCTGGTAAGTAAAGAATAAGT
>JAGCRH010000134.1 GCA_017964785.1 Prevotella sp. | reverse complement strand
GAGTGATTTTTTGCACATTTACAAAAAATCAAAAAAGACAAAAAGACAAAAAGACGCTCCGATGACATGGGGGAAATAGAGCCTCGTTTCGTTTACAAAAATTAACACGAAGTTTGAAGACAAAAATTTGGAACCGGACGATTTTATGAGTACCTTTGCAGTGTCAAAAGTAAGACGATTTTTTTGCGGCCTGCCCAGGGCGGAAAAATTTCCAAGGCGCGCAGGCATTTTTACCTAACTGGAGCCCGAAAATGAGTCGAACCAGAGACATGAGAAAAATTTAAACAATTTATTAACCATTTAAACAATTAACCAATTTATTAACCATTAAAAAAGTAAGATTATGGCATTGAAAGTAAAAGCAATTGAGAAGAACATTAAGTTCACAAAGAATCCGAACGATCCCGGTGTGTGGCGCTATGTGATGCAGCCAGAGTTGTACATCGCCCTGAGTCAAGAGAAGGTGATCAAGGAGGCAGCCCTGCGCTCGGGCGTCAGCAAGGGTGTGATGCGAGCCTGCTGGGACGCAGCCGGTGAGGTGATCAAGGCGTGGGCGACGGAAGGTCACTCGGTGGCGCTGCCCGGACTGGGAAGCATGCGCTTCGGTCTGCGCGCCAAGAGCGTGGAGAAGGTGGAGGATGTGAAGTCCTCGTTGATTACCGCCCGCCGTATCATCTTCACGCCTGCCGTAGACCTGAAGGAGGAGTTGGCCGACACGGCTGTGCAGATCACCTGCTTTGACCGCACGGGCAAGGAGGTGAAGCGTGTGACCTCGACCGACGACGGCACCATCGAGGATCCCGAGAACACCAACACCGGCGAGAACACCAACGGCGGTGAGAACCAAGGTGGCAACGGTGGCGGCACCAGCCAAGGCGGTGAAAACACCGGAGGCGGAGACCAGTAAGAATTAAAAAATTGAAAAATTGAAAATGAAAAAGAAAGGATTTATTGAGATTGCGGTGAAGGTGTTAGTAGCCGCGCTCACAGCCTTCCTGACGGCCATCACAACGACCAGTTGCATGGGCCGAGGCCCATTAATCTAAAAGCAAAAGCCTGCCAGCAATGGCAGGTTTTTGACGTTTTATTTGGTTCTTACCTTTCTTTTTAGTAATTTTGCACCCAAAATAACTGATGAACTATGCATATACGTATCATGACTATGGCCACCCTGATGGCCGCAAGCCTGCACCTGAGTGCACAATCAATTGAAAAGAACTACAAGGGATTATCTGACGGTAACCCGATCAGTGCGAGCGTCTTCTGTGCCGACCCGACGGCGCTGGAATACAATGGGCGTCTGTATGTCTACGGTTCGAACGACCACCAGCAATTTATCAAAAATGGCAAAAAAGGTGAGAACACCTATGGTGAGATCAAATCGATCGTGGTATTCTCGACTGATGATATGGTAAACTGGACCTTCCACGGCACCATCGACACGAAGAAGATCTGCTCCAGTTGGACATCGAATCCATGGTACCAGGGCTATGGGGTCTCATGGGCACCATCAGTCGTATGGCGTACCAAGGAGGACGGTACCGAAGAGTTCTTCCTATACTTCTGCAACAGCAGTCATGGCGTTGGCGTGCTGAAGGCCAATTCGCCTATCGGTCCATGGAAATCGCCTCTTTCAAGATTGATGATACATTACGATACATCAGGTGCCAATAAGATAGGTACGAATGCCAATTTCGATCCAGGTGTAGTCATCGACGAGAACGGCGTTGGCTGGATTTCTTTCGGTGGCCTTGGCCCCAGTCAGATAATGCCCGATGCTGCCCGTATTGCCAAACTAAAGTCATCCATGACCGCAGTCGATGGTTCGGCAGTCAAGATCCCTGCCCCCTACCACTTCGAGGCTAATGAACTGAACGTCATGGACGGTAAGTATGTCTATACCTATTGTTCTAATTGGGCACAGCGCAACGATGCCGACTGGAATGCCTACAAAAAAGAAAAGGGCATCAGCGTTTCAAAACCGAATACCTGCACCATGTGCTATATGGTTTCCGACGACCCCACAAACCCTGACTCATGGGTGTACAAAGGAGTCTATGGGCCTCATCCTGGTATGGGGACGAACAACAACCATTCCCATATACAGAAATTTCAGGGCACCTACTATTATCTCTACCATGGAGCGCCCTTGATGCAGAGTTGGCAAAGCGCAGGCATCATAGACAACAATACGAGCATCTTCCGTTCCATTTGTGTGAACAAGGTAACGGTAAACGAGAGTACGCAGAAGATTACCACGGTGACACCGAACCTGACCGGTGTGACTGCCATCAAGAACCTGGATCCCTACGCTTTGCAGGAGGCTGAGACGATGGCCAATTGTGGCGGCGTGGTGTACGAGGACTTCAAGAACGTCAAGACCAATACGAAGGTCAGTACACTTGGTAATGACGCTTCAGAAAACATGTATGTGAAGATGAATACTGGTGCCTGGACGATGGTGCGCAACGCCGACTTCGGCGAGGAAGGCGCCAAGTCGTTGAAGGTCAGAGTAAAAGGAACGGGTAAGTTGGGGGTACGTTTCAGTAAGACGGCAAGAGGCTTCAAGGCCACGGTAGAGTTCTCCTCCACCGATTGGGAAGACTATACGATAGATGTCGACCCCGAGGTGTTCAAGGGTAAGCAAAACCTGTACTTCATCTTTAGTGAGGCCGACGAGGTGCAGTTTGATGCCTGGAACTTCTCTCACGAGCCAGCCACCAACGGCATCTTCCCCATCCGCACAACTGAAACCGAAAAGCCCACGGGTCTCTTCGACCTGAACGGACACCGCCTGACGGACGGCACCCCGTATCGTGGTGTCGTCATCGAGCAGTATCAAGATAAGAATGGAAAGATGCGGAGCCGTAAACGCTTGTCAACGAATACGGTCCATTGAACGGACGAGCCGCTCATCAGCCCTGATGGCGCGCATCGCCATCAGATAGAGGATGAGCGCAACGGCTGGCAGCACGGCAGGCCACTCCGGACGGAAACTGACTGTTCCCCAGGACTTATCACCTACCGTCTGTCCTACGACGAAATAGCAGATATACCAACCCACGACCAGCAAGGCGTTGAGTCCGCAGAAAAGGGCTTGCGTCTTGCGGTTGTGATATAAGAAGATGGTATAGCAGGCTATCACGGCTGTAGGCAGCAGGATAGCCATCAGGGGCCAGGTGTCGAAGTGGTGCTTGCCGAGAGGGTCGGTAAACCACAGGTTATAGACACGGGCTACCTCCATGCCGGCAGCACGGAACGCACCAATCTGCATAGAAAGACACATGACGGTCAGGATGATGGCCGCCATGAGATAGAGAGTCTGTTTACGCTGTATCATAGCGAATTAGTTCTCCTGATTCAGACTGTCACGTTGGGGATCACGCCAGTACACCTTGTCCTCAATAAACTCCTGAGTAGCCAGCAGAGAGGGCTTCGGCAACTTCTCATAGTAACGTGATATCTCGATCTGTTCACGGTTCTCGAACACCTCCTCAAGTGAGTCGTTATAGGAAGCAAACTCAGCCAGTTTCTTCGACAGGTCTTCTTTGATCTGTACGCTAATCTGGTTGGCACGCTTGGCAATGATGGCAACACTCTCGTAGATATTGTCGGTATCCTTGCAGAGATCCATAATGTTACGGGTCACGGTATTCACCGGTGCTTTTGATTTCTTGTAATCCATATTTTAATCCTTAATTACTTTTTTGCATTTATTGATGTATTTCTCGGCCAGCGAGATATTCTTTGAGTCGGGATACTCATTGAGGAAGCCATAGCACTCATCCTCGGCATCGCGATAACGATCCAGACGCTTCTCCATCGTGGAATTCTCTGCCAACTGGAACTTGCTCTTCATGATGAGCACGGCAAATTCCTCACGCCACTTGGAATAGGGATACTGTTTGAGGGCGTTCTGGGCAGTGATGATACACGAGGTGTAGTTACTCTCGTCGTTCTTGTTGATATTGCCGAAATAACCGCCGAGGTTGTAATAGAGTTCGGCAGAGAGCAACTCCTTCTGCACCAGTTTGTCCTGCAACTCATAAAGGCGCTCCTGGGCAGCAGGACGCAGTTTGGAGTCGGGATAGAGGTCGAGGAACTGCTGATAGGCATTCATGGCACCAATCGTAGGCGACTGGTCGAGACGGGGCTCGGGCGATTCCTCATAGAGGGTCTGACCCACATAGAAGGCTGCCGCCTCGGCATAGATGCCACGGGGATAGCGGCTGATATATTTCTTAAAGGTGGCAGAGGCTGCCTCGTAGTCGCGATTGCAATACTGGGCCATCGCCAGCATGTAGAGGCTTTCCTGCTCCTCCTCAGAACCTTTCTTGAGAGTAATGATTTCCTCCAAGAGGGTCGCTGCCTGCTGGAACTTTCCCATGGCAAAGGCCTCCTTGGCGTATTCATATCTGTAGTCGTTGTCTGTCGACTTATAGACCTTGTTGAACTCCCCTGCGCAACTGCAAAGGAGTAGCGTCATACACGTACCTATTATAAGACTTTTCTTCATTTCGGGGTGCAAAGTTACGACATTTCGGCTAAATAACAAAGTTTTTTATTAAAATTATGAATTATGAATTATGTATTATGAATTATTTCGTATCTTTGCACTTTGTTATGAGCAAATTTATACTGACTTCACCCTATCAGCCCACTGGCGACCAGCCGGAGGCGATCAGGGAACTGACTGACGGACTGCGACGGGGAGACAAGTCGCAGGTGCTGTTGGGCGTGACGGGTTCCGGCAAGACATTCACAATGGCAAATGTCATTGCCAACATCAACCGCCCTACCCTCATCCTGAGCCATAACAAGACCCTTGCCGCCCAACTCTACGACGAGATGAGGGGCTTTTTCCCACAGAACGCCATCGAGTATTATGTCAGTTATTATGACTACTACCAGCCAGAGGCCTATCTCCCGTCGACAGACACCTATATTGAGAAAGACCTTGCCATCAACCAGGAAATTGACCGACTACGACTGTCCGCGGTATCAAACTTATTGTCAGGCAGAAACGATGTCGTCGTTGTATCATCGGTTTCATGTATCTATGGTATGGGGAGTCCTGTGGCCTTACAGGAAAATGTCATAGAACTGCACGTCGGACAGAAGTTAGACAGGAACGCTTTGTTAAGAAATCTCGTCTCGGCTCTGTATATCCGCAACGACATTGACCTGCAACGGGGCAACTTCCGTGTGAAAGGCGACACAGTGGATATCGCCATGGCTTATAGTGAGGTGGTGCTGCGCGTCACCTTCTGGGACGATGAGATAGATGCCCTGGAAGAAGTGGATGCTGTGACCTTCGACCGTCTGGCACGCTTCGAGGAATATAAACTCTACCCTGCCAACCTCTTTATGACCTCGCAGGAACAGACCAACATCGCCATCCGCAATATTCAGGACGACCTGGTGCAGCAGATTGCCTATTTCCAGGAACTCGGCGACGGCATCAAGGCGCAGCGCATCAAGGAACGCGTAGAGTACGATATGGAAATGATCAAGGAACTCGGGCATTGCTCGGGCATTGAGAACTACAGCCGCTACTTTGACGGGCGCAAGGCAGGAGAAAGGCCCTATTGCCTGCTCGACTTCTTCCCGGAAGACTATCTGCTGATTATCGACGAGAGTCATGTGAGCGTGCCACAGATCAATGCGATGTATGGCGGCGACAGGGCCCGTAAGACCAACCTCGTGGAGTATGGGTTCCGTCTGCCAGCGGCCTTCGACAACCGTCCGCTGACCTTCGAGGAGTTCCACGAGATGATCAACCAGGTGATCTACGTGAGTGCCACCCCTGCCGACTACGAACTGACTGAGGCAGAGGGCGTTGTGGTGGAACAGGTGATCCGTCCAACGGGTCTGCTGGATCCCGAGATTGAGGTGCGTAAGAGTGAGAACCAGATTGACGACCTGATGGACGAGATCCTGACACGCAGTCACCGTGGGGAGCGTGTGCTGGTGACCACCCTCACCAAGCGTATGGCAGAGGAACTGACGGAATACCTGATGAACCACGACATCCAAACCGCCTATATCCACAGCGATGTGGCGACGCTCGAAAGAGTGAAGATCCTGTCAGACTTGCGACAGGGTGTCTACGATGTACTGGTGGGTGTGAACCTGCTGCGTGAGGGACTGGACTTGCCCGAGGTGTCGCTGGTGGCTATCCTTGATGCCGATAAGGAGGGTTTCCTGCGCAGTCACCGTAGTCTGACGCAGACGGCAGGACGTGCCGCCAGAAACGTGAACGGTAAGGTGATCATGTATGCTGACACCATCACCGCTTCCATGCAACTGACTATCGATGAGACCCTGCGTCGGCGCATGAAACAGATGCACTATAACGAGACGCATCACATCACGCCCAAACAGATTGTCAAGAACCTGAGCCTAAGTAACTTGCAGAAGGAGAACCGTGCCGACACGAAAGAACTGATACGGAGCATCGGTATGGCAGCAGAAAGCGGCAGCACAAGTAGTACCACCACCGCCGACCCGATTATCGAACACATGACCCGTCCGCAGATGGAGAAACTCATCGCCGAGACCACCCGTAAGATGAAGGAGGCTGCCAAGCAACTCGACTTCCTGCAGGCCGCCCAGTATCGCGACGAGATTATCCGCCTGCAAAAGGAACTGGAACTGAAATAGTGAATAACGAATAGTTAAGAGTGAATAGTTAATCGTTAATAAATGTAGAGCGGCAGCAAATTATTCACTTTTCACTTTTCACTTTTATTCGTACCTTTGCACCCATAATTATAAATCAAAGTAAAAATGAAACAAATTCTGATAGCCCTGCTGATGGCTATGCCCATGCTGGCCTCAGCACAAGACAACACTTGGGAGAGAACAGAACAGGAACCAGTCTCGAAGCAGAACAAAGATGCCAAGTATCTGGTGGAGAATGCTGTACCCGTCATTGACGGAAAGGTGTGCTGGAAGACAACCATCCAAGCCCCTGGCAAATCGGCCCAGCAGATCTACGACATCCTGCTGGCTCAGATGGAGAAGATGACACAAGAACCGAATCAGGAAAAGAACAGTGTCGTAGCCCTCAAGGACGCTGAGAAACATGAGATAGGAGCCGTCTACCACGAATGGCTCGTTTTCAAGAAAGCCGCCCTCTCGCTCGACCAGACCATCTTCAACTACCAGATCATCGTCGATTGTGCCGACGGCAAGGCAGATGTCAGGCTAACCCGCATCACATACGACTATGACGTGGAGCGCGACCCCATACGCTACGTAGCAGAACAATGGATTACAGACAAGTACTGTGTGAATAAGAAGCACACCAAACTCCTGCCGCTCTCCGGTAAGTTCCGTCGTAAGACCATTGACCGCAAGGACTTCATCTTCAATAAGTTCAACACACTACTGAACGACCAGAAATGAATAAAGACAAGATACGCAATTGGCTGAATCTCATCTTTATGATTGGAGCCGTCATTGGCGTGATCTGGTATCTCACCAAGGACAGGACGGTGGGCACATATATCATTTTGATTTCCATGTGCTTTAAGATTGCCGAGTCGTCGCTGCGCATGATTAAGTAGTGGGAAGCATGAGGAATAGGAAAATAACTGGATGGATGGTAAAGGTGATAGGGGTACTTATCACTTTTCACTTATCATTTCTCACTTCTTTCGCTCAGGACAACCGTACCTTCAATCAGATAGACGAGAACGGCAACATCACACAACGCTCTGACAACAGGAATTTCAACAAGAACAGCAACGACACCACCAAAAATAAGGAGATACCCAAAGGACATTATTCTTGGACGATTGACCGGAAGTTCGGCGACATTATCCCCGCCACTCCTGACACTGTACATCATCTGTTTGTGAACACCACGTTCAATACAGGCTTCTACGGTGAATACAATACCCTCGGCAACAACTATACTGCCCGTCAGAACCGCATCTTCATAGACCGTCGCGAGAACAGTTCGTTCATCTTCACAGACCCCTATAGTTTCTTCTTCAAACAACCTGATGAGTTCCTTTTCATGAACACGCTCTCGCCCTATACGTGTGTCACTTATGACAACTGTGGTGACAAGCAAAACGGCGAAGACCGCTTCAGTGCCAAATTTGCAGTGAATGCCAACAAGCGGCTCGGCTTCGGTTTCGACCTGAACTACGACTATGCACGAGGCTATTTCAATAATCAGAGCGTATCGCATTTCAACGGAACCCTCTTCGGCTCATACATAGGCGACCGGTACCAGATGCACGTTCTTCTCTCCACCAATCACCAGAAAGCAACAGAAAATGGTGGTATTACTGATGACGAATACATCAAACATCCCGAATCATTTCAAGACGACTATGAAGAGAACGAAATTCCGACGGTACTTAAACAAAACTGGAACCGCAATGACAACCAGCACATTTTCCTCAGTCACCGTTACAACGTAGGTTTCTACCGCAAAGTGAAAATGACTGAAGAGGAACTGAAAGCCCGTCAGTTTGCAGAAGCATCGAAGAAAGAGAAGGAAAGGGAAAAGGAGAAGCAGGACAATCAGTTGAAGGGTCTCGACGAGAAATCGACTGCCCCCAAAGGACGTCCGGCAGGTGCAGCCATTGTAGGTAGTGAACCGAAAGCCAAGACGGATTCTCTGGCTTTGGCCGCAGACACCACCCGTATCCAAGTGGCAGGTCAGGCTGCCATCGACAGTCTGAACCGTGCCCAGGCCATTCAGGACTCCATCGATGCCACGATGAAGAAAGAGTATGTGCCCGTCACCAGTTTTATCCACACGTTGGAACTGCACAACTATACACGTACATATCTGGCCTATAATACGCCTAACGACTATTATCTGAACAGCAGTTATTACAACTGGGGACAGAAATACGGCAATGACTCCATCTACGACGAGACGAAGCACCTACAAATCAAGAACACGCTCGGCATTGCCCTGCTCGAAGGCTTCAACAAATACATGAAGGCCGGTCTGAAAGGATTCGTCACCCACGAACACCGGAAATACAAGATGCCTGACCTTCTGGAGAACACAGACTCATCTTATCAACGCTCATGGAGCGAGAATAACATCAGCGTGGGCGGACTCATCAACAAGACACAGGGCAAGACCCTCCATTTCAAGGCGCAGGCAGAGGTATGGGTGGTTGGAGAAGATGCCGGACAATTGAAACTCGATTTCGGCACCGACTTGAACTTCCGTCTTTTCGGAGATACCGTCCGACTGGCCGCCAACGCTTATTTCCACCGATTGAATCCCACCTTCTACCAACGTAAATATCACTCCAAATATATCTGGTGGGATCGTGATGACTTGTCGATGGAGACACGTACCCGTATTGAGGGGTTCTTCTCCTACGAGAAGACTGACACCAAACTGCGTGTGGCTGTGGAAGAGATACAGAACTACACGTATTTCGGCATGAGTTACGATGCGACGACATCTGCTCGCACCAATATGACAGCAGGCATCTATCAGGAGTCTGGCAATATCAACATCCTCACGGCCCAACTGCATCAGAACTTCCGCTTAGGTCCCCTGAACTGGGAGAATATCGTGACTTATCAGAACGCCAGCAACAAAGAGGCACTCCCCCTGCCTGCCTGGAACTTCTTCTCCAACCTCTATCTGAAATTCAGGATTGCCAAAGTGCTTGATGTGGAACTTGGTGCTGATGCCACCTACTTCACGCAATACGATGCTCCCGACTTCTGTCCGATGATCAACCAATTTGCTGTTCAGCAGAATAGTAAGAGTCGTGTGGAACTGGGCGGCTATCCCTTCATGGATGTCTATGCCAACATGAAACTGAAAGGCGTGCGTTTCTTCGTGATGATGAGCAATGTGCTAGACGGCAAGGCTAACCACATGAAATTCCTTACTCCCCACTATCCCGTCAATGGCAGCGTGATGCATTTCGGCGTTTCGTGGCCTTTCTTTAACTAGATCAGCAGCAGACCTGCTGTCACGCAGAGGCCGTAAATAAAGATATTTCGTGCCGTCTCCCCCAAACAGAGGTTTAGTGCCTTTCCTTTATCGATGCGCTTGATTTTCAGATAAGTAAATACATGAAGGATGAAATAAATAAATGGCAGAAAGAACGCCAACGGATGACCGTTCATCCAGAAAGTACCGCTTAAGATCATGGCACTCACACCCACACCCAAATAGAGTTGTAGACCAGCCTTGGCTCCCAGACGCACGATAATCGTGTTTTTGCCAGCCTCCTTGTCTGTATCGCGATCACGGAAATTATTCACGATCAGCAGGGCATCTATCACCAGTCCGCAGGCCAGTGAAGCCAAAAACGCCTCCCACGTCACCGTGTGCAATTGGAGATAGTAAGAGGTACATACCGGTACGATACCGAAAAACACGAGTACCAGCACATCGCCCAACCCTGAATAGGAAAAATGGGTGGTATAGAGAAAACAAAACACCACACAGATGATACCTATGAGAATCATCTCCAGTCCGCCATACCAAACCAAGGGCAGTCCGATGATACAGGCCAGACAAGTGGTAAGGGCTATGGCTCGCTTCATCGAGTCGAGTTTCACCCATCCCTGTGCACAGGCTCTCCGAGGCCCTAAACGGGTCTCATTGTTATCGGTGCCGTTGGCAAAATCAAAGAAGTCATTGATGAAGTTCGCATCGATCTGCATGGTGAAGGCAAAGAGCAGACACAATAATGCTGCCGTCCAACTGAACACATCATCCCCATACAGAGGTGCATCGGTATAGGCTAACGACACACCTATCATCACAGGTACAGCAGCGCCAGAAAGTGTCTTGGGACGTGCTGCCAACAGCCACGCTTTTAATGAATCTGTCTTGATTCTGGTTTCTTCTTTCATATTTTTCATTATTTGCTTGCAAAAATACGGAGAATTTCGTAATTTTGCAACAAATAAGCCAACTTTTTATGATCAGCAACACCCCAAGCCTTGATTTGGTAGAGTTCATCGAGACTAAGATTCTCCCCAAATATGCCGAATTCGACCGTGCCCACAACCTGGAGCACGTCACCCGTGTCATCCGTCGCAGCCTCGAGTTAGTGAAGATCACCGGTGCCGACATCAACATGGTATATACCGTTGCCGCCTACCATGACCTCGGTATGTCTGGGCCTCGGGCCATCCATCATCTCACAGGCGGGAAAATCCTCGCAGCAGACAACCGACTGAAGAAATGGTTCTCTGCAGAACAGATCAAGATTATGAAGGAAGCCGTTGAGGATCACCGTGCCTCAGCCAGTCATGCCCCCCGAAGTCTTTATGGAAAGATCATTGCAGAGGCCGACAGGGACATCGATGTGGAGGTGGTCATCCGTCGCACCGTCCAATATGGTTTGAGTAATTATCCAGAACTTGACAAGGAAGGACATTGGAAACGCTTCAAGGAACACCTTGACAGCAAATATTCGGTCAACGGTTATATCCGACTGTGGTTGCCAAAGTCGCCCAATGAAAAGAATCTCAACGATTTACGTAACCTGATCTCCAATCCTCCCCAACTACGCGAATTCTTCGAGCGCATCTTTGCCGAAGAGACTACCTAAGGTACATCCAATAGATATAGCCCAACAAAGCGGCCAGCACAATCAGCACGATTGACTTGACCAAGCACGTCGTTACCTTCTTGATGATCAGGAAGGCCACAATGATGGCCACCAATATAAAAATGTAATAACCTAAATTGGGTATCTGTATCTCCATCACTTAAACAATTTCTTAAACGTCGTCGGCAAAGGGGTCTCAAACTCCATCGGCTCACCCGTCACGGGATGGTGGAAACACAACAGCCACGCATGCAGACACAGACGGTGGAGCGGATCATCTCCATTGCCGTATTTCACATCGCCACACACCGGATGGCCCATATCTGCTGAGTGGACACGAATCTGGTTCTTGCGCCCTGTTTCCAGTTTGAACTCCACCAACGAGTGCTCTGCCGTACGGGCCAGCACATGCCAGTGGGTAATGGCATATTTTCCGCCATTGTCCACAGGCGAAGAATAAGTCACGTAGGCTTTGTTGTCCTTCAACCAATTCTCTATCGTACCATCATCCTCCATCACCTCACCAGAGCAAACAGCCACATACCGACGGTCATATACGATATCGTGCCAATGGTGCTCTAATATCTGCTCCGTCTCCATATCCTTTGCATAGACCATCAAACCGCTGGTGTCCCTGTCCAGCCGATGTACCACGTGTGCTGTACATTTCTGACGTGACTTCTTGAAGTAGTCATCGAGTACCGACTTCACATTCAGTGTTGAATGACCTGCCGCCATGGAGAGGATACCCTCGGCCTTCTCCACGACGATCAGCCATTTGTCCTCATACACAATCTTCACCCAACGGCTCTTGAAGCCCTGTTGGTTGCGCTTAGTCTTACTGACAGCCACCTTCATGCCGCATTCCAGAGGAAAGTCGAATTGCGACACGGTTTTACCATTCACCTTGATGCCCCTCCCTTGAAGTGTCGCCTTGATCTTCGACTTTGACTGCTGCACGTTCTGCAACAGCCACTCCAACAATGGCATCGGTTCTTCTACGACATAGTGGTCATACTCGCCCTCACGATTGAATCCTGCGTGGTATCTCATCGTTTTGGCTGACGCGTTCAAATAATCTCAAACAGGTTGGTAAAGCCTGTCATATTGAACACCTGGCGCAGATCATTGCTCAGACCGGAGATGCAGACACGACTGCCTTTGGGCTTCGCTACTTTCAGCAGACCAAGGAACAAGCGCAGTCCACTCGATGAGATATACTCCAATTTGTCGCAGTCAAGCACGATGTCACGTCCGTCACAATTGTAGAGCACCTGCATGTCTTTTTCTGTCTGTACTGCTGCTGCCGTGTCAAGCCGTCCGAAGAAGGCCATTACGAGTTGATTGTTTTCTTCTTTGAATGTTGTCTTCATATTTCTTTGTTTTTTAATTTGTTCGTTTTTTGGTGAGTGTCAAAATATTCCGGTCGCCTTCACGCCTATATTCGGTACTATCCATATAACGGCGCATCAACATGATGCCCAGACCACCGATATTGCGTTCCTCTGCTGATAACGTGGTGTCTACCTCACCACGGGTAGTGGGATCAAAAGGCGTTCCCTTATCAGAAATGGTAACGACCAGTCCCTCTTCTCCAGCCACCGTTTCAATGCAGACATCACCCTTAGTCCCAGGGGGATAGGCATAGTCCATCACATTCACCACGGCCTCCTCAATAGCGAGGTTCATCTGCATGGTCGTCGACATATCGAAGCCTGCCGCCTCACAGGCAGCATCCACGAACTCCGCAAGTCGCGGCACCTCCTGCACATCGTTAGGCAGAATGAGGCTGCTCCTAACGTCTTTTTGCCGTTTTTCTTCACTCTTACTCATATCGAGTGCAAAGATAATGTAAATCGAGTAAAACACCAAAAAATTCGTGATTTATTTTTATTTATATTTGGTTTTTCGCTCGCTTATTCGTAACTTTGCAGCCAAATTGTGTAACAATGAAAGAAATGGAGATTAATTTTGAAAAGAGCGGCGGACTGGTGCCCGCCATCATACAGGATGCCAAGACAAAGAACGTGCTGATGCTGGGCTATATGAACAAAGAGGCTTATGACAAAACACTGCTTACGAAGAAGGTGACTTTTTGGAGTCGCAGTCGCGAGTGTCTATGGACAAAGGGTGAGACCAGCGGAAACTTCCTGAATCTGGTGAGTATTGCTGTCGACTGTGACAACGACACGCTACTGGTGAAGGCACTGCCAGACGGGCCTACCTGTCATAAAGGCACTGACACCTGCTGGGGAGAGGACAACGAAAGTAATCCCCTACTCTTTCTGACCGAGTTGCAGGACTTCATCAACAAGCGCCACGAGGAAATGCCTGAGGGGAGTTATACCACCTCGCTCTTCAAGGACGGTATTAATCGTATAGCCCAAAAGGTAGGCGAAGAAGCCCTGGAGACTGTCATCGAGGCAACTAATGGTAGCAAGGACAAGTTGGTTTACGAAGCCTCTGACCTGCTATACCACCTAATCGTGCTGATGACCAGCAAAGGGCTGCGCATAGAAGATGTGGCCACCGAACTGCAGAAGCGTCACGACCCTAATTGGGATAAGCAGCGCCGCGAGGCAAAAGCCAAAGGAACGATGGAATAAGCGATGAGTGAATTATTGATAAGTTATAAGAACGCGAATATCTATCAGCGACATGGTATCTGTGTGCTGAAGGATGTGAACTTCCACGTGGAGGAAGGAGAGTTTGTCTATATCATAGGACGCGTAGGATCCGGAAAGTCCAGTCTGTTACGAACCCTGTATTTTGAATTGGATATGGACGAAGCCGACGAGGCTAAGGTGTTTGACTATGATTTGCTCAGCCTGCGCCAGAAGGACATCCCCAATCTCAGACGACAGATGGGGGTCGTCTTCCAGGACTTTCAACTGTTAGGTGATCGTACCGTATATAAGAATTTGCAGTTCGTACTAAAAGCAACAGGCTGGAAGAAGAAGGAAGAGATAGACCAGCGCATTAACGAAGTGCTTACTGATGTGGGGTTGCAAAACAAGGCCAACAAGATGCCCCACGAACTCTCCGGTGGCGAACAGCAGCGCGTAGCCATAGCACGAGCCATCCTCAATCAGCCAAAACTCATTATTGCCGACGAGCCGACAGGCAACCTGGATACTGAGACTGCAGAAAACATTATTGAACTGCTTCGGCAAATCTGTCAGACAGGAACCGCTGTAGTGATGGCCACCCATAACATGCCATTGCTCGACAAGTATCCTGGGGTCGTCTACCGCTGTGTCGGAGGCAAAATGGAGGAAGTGACCAGCGACTTCAACCAGATACAACTGGTGGATGAGCCTGACACCGATGAAATTACCGTCAGGTACTCAGAGCGCGAGGAGATATAAGACAACGAATTAAACGAATTACACGAATTGAATAAAAAACAAAGCATATGAAAGTCATGAAATTCGGCGGCACGTCCGTCGGTAGCCCAGAGAGAATGAAAGAGGTGACCAAACTCGTCACTAAGTCAGGAGAACCCGTGTTCGTTGTGCTCTCCGCCATGTCAGGAACCACCAACTCGCTTGTCGAGATTTCCGATTATCTTTATAAGAAGAACCCTGATGGTGCTAATGAGGTAATCAACCGTCTCGAACAAAAATATCTGCGCCATGTGGAGGAATTGTACAATAAGGATGAGACGAAGCAGACGACCCGTGAGTTTCTAAAGGGAGAGTTCGACTACCTGCGCTCGTTTACCAAGGAACTTTTCACTAGTTTCGAGGAAAAGAGTATCGTGGCACAGGGTGAGATGATGTCGACCAACATGGTGGCCAACTACATGAAGGAACAGGGTATCAACGCCATATTGCTGAACGCCCTCGACTTTATGCGCACGGATAAGAATTCCGAGCCGGATCCTGTTTATATCAAGGAGAAACTGAACGCTATCCTCGCCGACAACGAGGGCGCACAGGTGTATATTACTCAGGGATTCATCTGCCGTAATGCCTATGGCGAGGTGGACAACTTACAGCGTGGCGGTTCTGACTATACCGCCTCACTGGTGGGGGCTGCCATCGGGGCTGAGGAGATCCAGATCTGGACGGACATCGACGGTATGCACAATAACGACCCCCGTGTGGTAGATAAGACAGAACCTGTACACCAGTTGCATTTCGAGGAAGCCGCTGAGTTGGCTTACTTTGGTGCTAAGATCCTCCACCCCACTTGTGTGCAGCCTGCAAAGTATGCCGGCATACCCGTACGCTTGCTGAACACGATGGATCCCGATGCCGAAGGCACTACTATTAGTAACGCCACTGAATACGGCAAAATCAAGGCCATTGCCGCCAAAGACAACATCATTGCCATCAAGATCAAGTCTTCAAGGATGTTACTCGCCACCGGTTTCCTGCGTAAAGTATTCGAGATCTTCGAGAGTTATCAAACACCAATCGACATGGTGTGTACCTCCGAGGTAGGTGTTTCGATGAGTATCGACAATTCTGCCCATCTGGGTGAGATTGTGGACGAACTGAAGAAGTACGGTACGGTAACTGTCGACACTGGCATGTGCATCATCTGTGTGGTGGGCGACCTCGACTGGTCGAACATTGGCTTCGAGACATTGGCACTCGATGCCCTGAAAGATATTCCCGTACGTATGGTGAGTTACGGTGGTTCAAACTACAACATTTCCTTCCTCATTCGCGAGGAAGACAAGAAGCGTGCCCTCCAAAAACTCAGCGACACCATCTTCAACAAATAGGAACCGACAAAAACACAACACAGACTAATTATGGGCAAAGGAAAATTCCCCGTAGAGAAATTGCAGACGATACAGACGCCCTTCTACTACTATGATGCGGAAGTGTTGCGCCAGACACTGAGCACCATCAACGAAGAGGCTGGCAGGCATGAGGGCTTTGTGGTACACTACGCCATCAAGGCCAATGCTAACCCGAAAGTTCTCCGTCTTATCCGCGAGGCCCGCATGGGAGCCGACTGCGTCAGTGGTGGTGAGATAGAAACCGTCGTCAAGGCAGGTTTCCCCACAAATAAGATCGTCTATGCCGGCGTGGGCAAGGCTGATTGGGAAATCAACCTCGGACTGGACAATGATATCTTCTGCTTTAACGTGGAGAGCATACCCGAACTCGAGGTCATCAACGAATTGGCTGCCGCCAAGGGTAAAGTGGCACGCGTGGCTTTCCGCCTGAACCCCAATGTGGGAGCACATACCCATGCGAATATCACGACGGGACTGGCAGAGAACAAGTTTGGCATTGCCATGCGTGACATGCTCGACGTAATAGCCGAGGCCGAGAAACTACCTAATGTAAAATTCGTGGGACTGCATTTCCATATAGGTTCGCAGATTCTTGACATGGGAGATTTCGAGGCCCTCTGCAACCGAGTCAACGAACTACAAAACGTCCTCGACAGTCACCGTATCCGTGCAGAGCACATCAATGTGGGCGGTGGCCTCGGCGTGGACTATGAACATCCGAACCGTCTGCCTATTCCTGATTTCAAGGCCTATTTCGATACCTACGCCAAGAAATTGAAACTACGTCCTGGTCAGACGCTTCACTTCGAACTCGGACGGGCAATGGTGGCCCAATGCGGAAGTCTTATCACGCGTACCTTATATATTAAGAAAGGGGCCCTGAAGAAGTTCGCCATTGTAGATGCAGGATTCCCCGATCTCATCCGGCCAGCCCTCTATCAGGCATATCACAAGATTGAGAATATCACCAGCGAGGAACCCAATGACACCTACGACGTGGTAGGCCCCATCTGTGAGTCTACAGATGTCTTCGCCAAACAAATAGACCTGAACGGTACCCGTCGGGGCGACCTGTTGGCTATCCGTTCTGCAGGAGCCTATGGTGAGATCATGGCCTCTCAATACAACTGTCGCAAACTGCCAATAGGCTATATGAGCGACGATTTATAAACAAATCCAACATGACAAAAGAAGCATGCCGTTTTTCCGTTATCATGGCTGTCTGTGACAATGCTCAGGAGTTGGAAGAAAACCTCCCCACATTCCTTACCCAGACGTATGAGCCAGGCTATGAAGTCATTGTCGTTGACGAGTCTTCTACCGATAATACGGAAGATGTGCTGAAACTGTTCAGACATGATAACCCACACCTCTACAACACTTTCCTTCCTAAGCCCGACCGTAACATCATGCGTCGGAAACTGGCTCTAACGATTGGAGTAAAAGCGGCTAAGAATGAATGGGTTATACTGACAGACATACACAAGCAGCCCCCCTCTGGAGAATGGTTAAAAGAAATTTCCGAGTGTATGGACTCCTCGACAGAGGCTATGATTGGCTATTATCGGAAGAAAGGTACTAAGATACAACTCTTCGATGATATCACCCAGGCACGCCGTCTTATCAGAAAGGCAGAACGGAAAAGGGCTGACGGCCATAAGGGGAAACACCTGAAATACCTGCGTGGCAAATATGACTTCATCGTTGTGAAGACCAATAAGGCCCACGACCTCCTGAAGTATTTCGAACAGAAGATTGGCTTCCGCCGTTTGATGGGTCTCAGACTGGCTGTGATGTGCCAGAACAGCAATTAGTTATCCTTTCTCCATCATGAAGGTACTGCATATATACCCGAAGTCAGACAATATGATTGCCAAGCATGTCAATATATTGTTAGAGGGTATGCGCCATAGTGCCGATGTCAGAGCCACGGACTCACCCAGCGACTTCAAGACCATCTGCCGACAGATGAAGCCAGACATCGTACACTGTCACGGATGTTGGCAATATGCCATTGTGAATGCCGCCAATGCCGCCCGCAAGAACGGTGCACGCATTATCCTCTCTCCACACGGACAACTGGAGCCATGGATACTTGAGGAGAAATCGTTGCAGGAGAAACTGCACAAGACTCTGCTTTGGCAAAAGAGGAGCGTTGAATGCACCTATGCTGTCATTGCCTTTGGCAATATGGAGCAGAAACACCTCAGACTATTGAAATGGAACCAGCGCATAGAGGTGATCCGCAACTGCATAATCACCAACAGCCTCACCCCGCAGGAGATGTGTACACAAACATTCGCCGTCTACCAGAAGGTGATGGACTCCAATGTCCTGGAACAGATGGATGAGACTACAAAACAACTGTTGGCAGTAATTCTCAAGGCAGGTATAACTGGTGACAAACGATGGGTTCAGGAACCGGTGGTCTGCAGTCAGGAGACTGACTGGCGCAGGCTACTGATATATGCCGAACACGAAAACATCCGTAATTACGTAGATTACGGCATCAGTATTCTCGGTCTGGAGACACCCAGTCTCGACACCTCCAAGATTACGGCCTACTTTCCAGACAACTGGCAGCAATCTGTGCCGCTGAAGGATATCATTGGAGAATACAAGGGCGACGAGACGGACTATCTGGTGCGTATGATCTGTCAGATAGAGAAGCAACCCCTGTTGCTGCATCTCATTGAACTGGCCCGCGAACTGCGACGGGACACGATTGATGATAACCTGTTAAAACAGGCCCTCGAAGAAAAGAAACTGTTGAAATATGCCTCACGACTCATGCAGATCCTGCAAGAACAGACACTCTTGGAAGAAGGTTATATGCCCCTACCGTCGGCAGACGACAGGGGAACACAACAAATACGCAAACTGATTACTAACCATCTGACAATATGACATCTAAACACCCTTACAATCAGGCAGACAGACACTATCTGCAACTGCTTTCGCAATCATTTCCCACCATCGCTGATGCCGCAAAGGAAATCATCAATCTGGAGGCCATCATGAACCTGCCCAAAGGCACAGAGCATTTCTTGGCCGACATACATGGTGAGAGTGAGGCCTTCCAGCACGTGCTCAAGAATGCTTCAGGCAATATCAAGCGTAAGGTGAACGAACTCTTCGGCAACACCATCCGTGAGTCGGAGAAGAAAGAACTCTGCACCCTGATCTACTACCCTGAGCAGAAATTGGAACTTATCAAAGCACAGGAGACAGACCTTGACGACTGGTACCGCATCACTATTCACCAACTGGTACGAGTGTGCCGTGATGTCAGTAGTAAATACACACGCAGCAAGGTACGTAAGTCGCTGCCCGATGATTTCTCCTATATCATCGAGGAACTGCTCCACGAACGTACCGACGACCAGGATAAGGCAGCCTATGTGGCTGTCATCGTCGATACTATCATCTCAACGGGACGTGCCGATGCCTTTATCGAGGCTATCTGTAACGTGATACAACGCCTCGCCATCGACCAGTTGCACATTCTCGGTGATATATACGATCGTGGCCCTGGGGCTCATAAGATCATGGAGACGCTGCGGCAGTATCACTCCTGGGACATTCAGTGGGGCAATCATGATATTCTCTGGATGGGAGCCTCGGCTGGCAATAATGCCTGTATCTGTAACGTGCTACGTCTTAGTCTGCGTTATGCTAACCTCGCCACCCTTGAGGAGTACGGCATCAACCTTGTGCCACTGGCCACTTTTGCTTTAGAGGTCTATGGTGATGACCCCTGTGAGGAATTCTTACCTATACTCTTACGTGATAATGACATTGACGAAAAGACCCGTCAGTTGACGGCGAAGATGCATAAGGCCATTACCGTCCTCCAACTCAAGGAGGAGGCTAAGATCTTTGGTCGTCATCCCGAATGGCAGATGCAGGATCGCAGTCTCTTCAACCACGTAGACTACCAGCGTAGCATCTGCACGATAGACGGGAAGGCATACGAGATGCGTTCCTGCAACTTCCCCACCATCGACCCGTCTGATCCCAATGCCTTTACCGAAGAGGAATGGCAGTTGATGGAGAAACTCCACCACTCCTTCCGTATCAGTGAGAAACTGCAGAAGCATATCCGCACCATCCTCTCTCATGGGTGTATGTATGCCATCAGCAATTCCAACCTGCTTTTTCATGCGAGCATTCCCCTCAATGACGACGGCTCACTGAAAGAGGTGGAAATCTATCCTGGCAAGAAATATAGCGGCAAAGACCTGATGCACAACATCGGCATGATGATCCGCGCAGCCTTCAACTCTAACGCAGGCCCGGCGGATGAATATCCTCGTGACTATGCCCGCGACTACTTCCTCTACCTCTGGTGTGGCAAAAACTCCCCTCTCTTTGACAAGTCAAAGATGGCCACCTTCGAGCGTTACTTCCTTAAAGACAAAGAGACCTATAAAGAGGAAAAAGGCAACTACTTCAAACTCCGTGACTCCGAAGAAATATGCGACCGTATCCTCGATGCCTTTGAGGTCAAGGGCGAGAACCGACATATCATTAACGGTCACGTACCTGTCCACGCCTCAAAGGGCGAGAACCCCATCAAGGCAGGCGGTAAACTGATGGTCATTGACGGAGGATTCTCTGAAGCCTACCACTCTGAGACAGGTATTGCAGGCTACACCCTCGTCTATCACTCACGTGGTTTCCAACTTGTGCAGCACGCACCGTTTACTTCTGCCCGTGAAGCGATAGTCAATGGAACAGACATCAAATCGACCACACAGATTGTGGAGATGTCAGCCCACCGTATGCTCGTAGCCGATACGGACAAAGGCAAGGAACTGCGGGCTCAGATAGCAGACCTAAAAGAACTGCTCTATGCCTATCGTCACGGCATCATCACCGAGAAACGTAGTTAGTAGAACGAAATGAAACGACTACTCATCATCACCATGCTGCTGATGCCGCTGATGGCCTTTGCCAAAAGCAAGATTCACGATCCACAAATCAGGTCTTTACAGGTTGTGGTAAACCAGGACTGGCTCTCACCCGCTGTCATGCGCTTAGGTACAGATGATATACTGAACATCTCTTTCGACGAACTCTCCCACATCTACCATAGATATATATATAAGGTGGAACACTGCGAGGCCGACTGGACCACTTCCGAGGAAATCTTTGAAAGTGACTGGTTGGAAGGGTTTAACAATAATCCCATCGACAATTATGAGAACTCGGTGAACACAACGGTGGCCTATACCCACTATCATCTGCAGATACCCAATGAGCGTTGTCGCCTGAAGATGAGCGGCAACTACCGTCTGCATATATTCGACGATGACAATGACAACGAAGAGAACCTGACAGTGGAATTTATGGTAACAGAGCAGATAATGAACCTATCTCTCAGCGTGACCACTAATACAGACATCGATTTGAACGATAGTCATCAGCAGGTGTCGATGAAACTGGGATATAGCGGTTTGCTTGTGACCAACCCCGAAGATCAGATCAAGACCGTTATCATGCAGAATGGAGGGAACGCCAGAGAAAATGTCAAGCCCAACTTCCAAAATGCCAATGGACTGGAATGGACGCACAACAAAGCCCTCATCTTCGATGCAGGGAATGAGTACCACAAGTTTGAGGTACTTGATGTGAGTCACCCTACTATGGGTATTGACTTCATCCGATGGGACGGCACTTACTATCAGGCCTTCCCGTTTATGAACGAGCCAAGGCCCAACTACATATACGACGAGGATGCCGACGGTGCATTCTACATCCGCAACAGCGACAATCGTGAAAACGACATTATCAGCGACTATGTATGGATAAACTATCGTCTGAAGGCCCCCAGACTCCCAGAAGGAAAAGTCATCATCGACGGCCAATGGACTACCGATGACAACATCTACAACTATGTAATGGCATACGACGAGGAAGAAGGCATGTATCATACCCGCATCCTGCAAAAGCAAGGCTACTACAACTACCAATATCTGTGGTTGAAGGACGACGGCAGCACCACCTTCCTACCCTCGGAAGGAAACTTCTTCCAGACAGAAAACCGCTATCAGGCCTATGCCTATTATAAAGGAACGGGAGAAAGGACTTGGCGACTGGTCAGTTATCGCCAGATAGAATTAAGATAGTCTACTTTTGATACCGATACTGCTCTGGCGTCTTCTTAAACTTATGATAGAACGAGGCGATGAAGAAGTTGGGCGAAACAAAGCCACACTCGTCTGAAATCTCCGCAATATCCTTCTGACGATTCCTCAACAGCATATCCGCAGCACGATTCAGCATCATCTGCATGGCTATCGGACGCGGGT
Source organism: Prevotella sp. (assembly GCA_017964785.1). GTDB lineage: Bacteria > Bacteroidota > Bacteroidia > Bacteroidales > Bacteroidaceae > Prevotella. The sequence continues at coordinate 13,325 of JAGCRH010000134.1, read as the reverse complement.
TCTTATAGATGTTCGATGCTATCAGTTTACAGAATTCATCCAACTTCAATCCTGCCACATTACTCAAATCACGCATGGAGAGAGGCTTCTCGCTCTTTTGGGCAACCGTAGGCATAATGGCTGTCATGGCCTCAATGAACTCCGGACTGAAATCACCTGAGATTTCAAATGTACCTGCAACCACCTCAGGCTGAGGCTCCAAGATGGATCCGTTCTTAGCATCACAACGCTCCACAAATGTCCTGATACGTCTGATGATGCCCATCTCCTCACTGATACGACGGGCCCGCAAATTGGCATTTCTCAGATAGAGTAAGACATAGACCATCAACAAAAACAAGAGTCCAAGACCAAGAAGCGCCAGCACACCCGTGGTGCGCCACCAAGGCTCATGGACGTTGACAATCCACTCATAGGGCGTTGTATCCCATACATCGGGCAGCATAGAGGACTGCACCTCAACCGTATAATGACCAGGCTGCAAGGAGGCCATCGGCAGATGCAGGAGACCGGACCTGTCAACCATGCCTTGCGAGTTATAGGGTGTATACAACTCCCATTTCCCGCTTCGACCAGGCCCCGTCTGACGCACCCGATAGTAAGTCTGCTGGGGTCGGAAAAAGTTCAAGCCGGAAAAGGTCAGGGAAATACTGTTCTGATCGTAGTTCAGATTGATTTCCTTCGTACGGGTCAGCGCACGTTCGAGGATCACATTCCCTCCCAACTTCTGACCAGTTCCAATATCGTTTCCATTCACCATGAGGCGTATGAGTTTGGGATAGATCTCAAACTTGACGGAGTCATTGAGTGTCTTCATCTGGCTGGGATTGAATGCAATCACGTGATCGAGCGCCTGCATCACAATCTCACCGTCAGGCATAATCATCGAGCGTCCGTTGACAAACGATTCATTGGGCACACCGTCCCACTGGTTGTACCTGTTGATATATCTCACCTTGTCGTTCTCAATCACCAGGCAACAGACGCCATAACTAGTTCCCACCCAGATATGATGTTCGCGGTCTTCCACGATACAGTGGATGACATTGTTCATCAATCCCTCATTACGTGTGAAGAGTTGAGGCAGATGGTTATTGTTGTTCTGATAAAGTTGCAGCCCCACAGACGTACCGACCCAGTCCCATCCACGTGAATCGTGAAGCACGCAATTCACTGACATACCGCGATACTGTGTGGCTGGTGTCGGCTGACGATCCAACAAATCAGAGATATCCAATGCCCGCTTGTCAGTCCAACCATACGACTTGAAGGGTGCCGGGAATGGACGTGCGTAGAGCAGTCCGCGCTTCTCCGTACCCACCCAGAGGCCTCCCTGACGGTCGAACTCCATACAATTGATATCCGTCAGCAGCATCCCTCCGGTGGACATTTTCAGTTTCTCTATATGCTCTAACTTTCCCGTCGGGATATCGTATGTCCAATAGCCGTATGCAGAGGGCACGTACAGTAGCGAGTCACGTTCCACCGTATTACTAAGATAATAAGGTGTCTCCAAGATGGTATCATATTTCCATTTCGCCATATCGAAACGAAGCAGGATGCCCACCGAGTTGCCGTTCACAGACCCATTACGTATCTGATAATAGAAGTTCCCCACCCTGTGGACAACGGTTGTCCGGTTGTATTTCTCCGCTTTTGGAGCATCGTAAGCCTTCACGGAATTCACCATCTCGCCCGTACCTAAGTTCAGGGCATCCAACTGTCCGTTGTCATAGAAAAGAAGGAGATATTTGTTGTCGTAAGTATCCAGTTCCTGTAAATTCCACTTCGGTTGCACCTGATAATATTTATGACTCTCAGTATGAAAGAGTCCTTTCTCGGTCAGCAACCATACATCGTTGCTGCTGTCCACGAAGAGATCCTCCACCTTGTCAGTCATTCCCAACGCCTTGAATTCATCAACAATATTATGCACAAACATTTCGTTGGTCAGATTTACACAAGTCAACTGGTGACGTGTCTTCAACCAAAGGTGATGATGCTTGTCAAAATATTGATGGGCATGACCATTATATTTCGAAAGCGGATATGTGTTTTCTGTAGAGGGGTCGATAAAACTGAACTTCTGGCCGTCGTAGAAGTTTATCTGTCCCATCGTCGTGATCACCAGACGCCCCGTTTTGGTGCAGTTTACGGTCTGCGCACTGTTATCTGCCAAACCGTTAGCGGCATTATAGACATAGAAGACCTTATCGCTGTCAGCCGTGGCAACAACAGTCACCAACAACAATCCAAGTAACATGACAAGCCTCTGCAGTTCGCGAAGACGTGACTTGTAGGCCTTACGGAGTTTACGGACAGCCTTGTCACGTATCTGTCGGACGCGCTCTCGCTTCAACTCCATATCCTCGGCAATCTCAGCCATCGTCTCGTGCTCCTGGCTGATACCGAAATAGGCATTCACCACCCTACTCTCACGTTCGTCCAAAGCACCTAAGGCATACTCTATCGCATCCTCGATGGACTCGGAATGGACACGTTCATCGGCTAAGGGCGCATCCTGGTTCACCAAGACGGACAACAAACTCATGTTCGTGCGGTGGCCCAAAGGTGCATCAACAGACAGAGGATAACTCTGCAGCCGAGCGGCGGCCTCCTGCTTCACGTCACGAGGCAACTGGTAGAGGCCTACCTGTTGACTGATGGCTTTCTCAATCTGCTGGCGGACATGGACGACGGCATAGTTCACGAAACGCGTACCTTTCGAGGCATCGAAATGCCCTGCAGCCTTCAATAGTCCGATATTGCCCTCACTCACCAAATCTTCCATCTGCAAGCCCTTGCCCTTGTACTGATTGGCAACCGACACCACAAACCTCAAGTTTGCCTCTACGAGTTTGTTGAGGGCCCGTTCGTCACCTTTCTGGATGCGTTCCGACAGGGTCCGTTCCTCCTCTGCCGAAAGCAACGACTCGCGGCCAATCTCGTCCAAATATTTGTTTAAGCCAGATTCTTCCATCTTAAAAATTGTTTCTTGCTTGCAAAGATAATGAAAAAATATCATATACAATCATTCTTTTTATTATTTTTGCAACCGAAATGAAACTACAACGATTATTCACAATCCTGATTGCCGTTTTTATGGCATCAGCGACTATGGCAGGAAGGCCCAAGATCGGGCTGGTGTTAGGCGGTGGCGGAGCCAAGGGCGCTGCCGAGGTAGGTGTACTGAAAGTGATTGAACAGGCAGGCATACCTATCGACTATATCGCAGGCTCGTCAATTGGTGCTATAGTGGGTGGACTCTATGCAGCAGGATATACGGCTGATGAACTCGAAACGATGTTTCAGACGCAGGAATGGCTTTCGCTGCTGACAGACCGGAAGGCAGCGTTCAGCAACGAGCCGTATAAGACTGAGGGCGGCGTGACCTACATATTCGGCTTTCCCGTAATGGACAGGAACAGCCAAGGCTTTGGCTTAATGAGAGGCGGAAGGATTGAACAGGTGCTCGACTCAATGGCATCTGTTCGTGGCTGCACAGAGTTTGAGAGTCTGCGGATTCCATTCAGGTGTGTCGCCGCCGATATGCGTACGGCTCAAGAAGTGGTACTCTCAAAAGGCATCCTTGCCTCGGCCATACGGGCCTCGATAGCGATACCAGGCATCTTCAAGCCTGTGAGCAAGGGCGACCATCTGTTGGTGGACGGCGGTTTGTTAAACAACTTGCCTGTGGATGTATGTAAGGCGATGGGTGCCGACATCATCATCGCCATCGACTTGCAACAGGAGGAAAAGCAACCGAAGCCACAGGCAGACACCTCGCTGCTGACCAGTATCGGGGATTTCCTCGGACTGGGTGGCGTGATCGAATGGCTGACCAACCGTCCTGACATTCGCAAACATGTGGAGAACAAGAAACTGGCAGATATCTATATCCATCCCGATATCCCCGACTACGACGTGACGAGTTTCGGCAATAAGAACAGTGCCAGGATGATCAAGGCCGGTGAGGAAGCAGCCCGTCAGCACTGGGAGGAACTGACAAAATTGAAATAAATCTTTACAAATAGTTTCTTAAAACTCGCACCGCAGTCAGGAAACAGGATCTTGTCCGCAAATACGCGAGTTATGAGCAATTTCGTTAAACCACTGACAATATGCGAGTTACGTTTCATACCATTCCATCGGCACAAGGATAGGTCACCTTTGAGTCGTTCAGATGGTCCTTTTCACCTGTTCAAATGGCACTTTCAACTCGTTCGGATAATCTCTATACCCCCATAGGGATTATCCGAACAGGTTGTTTGGAGCATCTAAACGACCCGAATAAAGCATCTATTCAACCTCTATTCTACCTCTATTCAGCCTCCACCGCCTTTTGCACCGTTCTTTTCACCCAGAACGCTCAATCGCGGAGTTGCTTTTTTAGGCATATTTTCTTAACAAAAAAAGAGATGAAATCCGATGGACTTCATCTCTCTTGTGATTCCGGCGGGATTCAAACCCACAACCTTCTGATCCGTAGTCAGATGCTCTATTCAGTTGAGCTACGGAACCCTTTGTTCCTTTTTGCGGGTGCAAAGGTACGCACTTTTTCTGAACTGACCAAATCTTTTAGGGACTTTTTTAGAAAAAAGTGCTATTTTGCACTATTATTATACGATAATACGCGTTTTATGATAGTTTTCGCGGAATTCTGACGGACTGCACCCCTTCTTCTTCCTGAAAATACGATTAAAATTGCTCAGATTATTGAAGCCGCAGCCATAGCCTATCTCAGCAATGGAATGGGTACTGTCTACCAACATCCTACTGGCGTAGCCTAGGCGCAGTTCGATGATATAGTCGCTGAGGTTGCGCCCAGTATGCAATTTGAAGAAACGGCTGAAAGCACTCGGACTCATACCTGCCAGACTGGCAACATCGGCCAGACGGATCTCGTCGCGATAATGCGCATTGATATAGTTCTTGACCTTCAGTACCCGACGACTGTCACTGGCGACTTCGACCTTGGCATAACTGCTTGTAGCAAGCGTACGGGCCCCGGGACAGAGCGAGAGTTCGTAGAGGATACTGAGGAATTGTTGAAACGCATAGAAGCCATCCTTGATGCTACTCAGTTTACAGAGCATCGGATAGACTTTCATGATGGCATCCATTGGGAAGCAAAGTCCCTTCTGGGCCTCGTTCATCATCTTCTGCAGCGACCTGAAAGGATTGCGTCCGAAGATACTGCTGTCAGAGAAGTCGATATCAAAATGAACTGTTATCTCGTGGATATCTTCGCTGCTACAGATATTCTGCTCCCATACATGTTCCAAATCTGGGCCAGTGATCAGCACCAAGTCGTAATCACTAATCACCTCGCTGGAGTCGCCAACAATACGGCGCACGCCAGGGGCATGCTCTACGAAATTCAATTCAAACACCTTGTGATTATGGATGGGGTATGTGAACTCCTTCTTGCGGCGTTCAGCAATGTAGAGCACATCCTTACCCATCAGCGGGGTAATCTCGTGGATAACCTTGCTTTCTGTCATATCTTTAATTCCTTAAGAATCTCCGACATGCGCTGCATGTTCTTGATACGCATGGGAACCAGTGGCAGACGGAGCACATTCTGGATAAAGCCCATCTCCGAAAGCATCGCCTTAACACCAGCAGGGTTGCCATCGACGAAGAGCAGAGAGAAAAGATCGGTGAAGCGATGATGGATCTTGCGGGCAGGGTCGTACTCGCCACGCATCTGCAAACGGATCATCTTGGAGAACTCCTTAGGCAGGGCATTACCAATCACACTGATGACACCCACAGCCCCGCAACTGACCATCGGGAAGGTCAAAGCATCATCGCCGGAGATGACATCGAAATCATTGGGCTTGTTCTTGATAATCTCATCGACCTGCTCCAGATTACCGCTCGCCTCCTTGATGGCTACGATATTCTGGCAGTCACGGGCCAAACGGACGGTGGTGGCTGCCTGCATATTGACACCTGTACGGCCTGGTACATTATACATCACAATAGGGAGACTGGTAGCGGCAGAGATTGCCTTGAAGTGCTGATAGAGTCCTTCCTGCGACGGTTTGTTGTAATACGGACAGATACTGAGAATACCGTCCACCCCACGGAAATCACCCGTCTTCAACTCTTCCACGACAGCCGCCGTATTATAGCCACCGCATCCCATCAGGATGGGAACACGGGCCTGAACGTAATCGACAACCGTATCCTTGATTTTGAGTTTCTCGGCAGCCGTCAGCGTCGGTGTCTCTCCTGTCGTAGCAAGAATACAAAAGAAGTCGGCACCGTTGCTGAGTTGATAGTCCACCAGACGTATCAGAGCCTCGTAGTCAACGGAGCCGTCTTCCTTGAATGGGGTTATAAGGGCGATGCCCAGTCCCTTGAATATATTGTGTACCATACAGTATGAATTTGCTTTGTGATGCGGCAAAGTGCCGAAATCGGGTGCAAATTTACACAATTATATTCAGAAATACGTCATTCTGCCCCTATTTTTTGCAAAAAAGTATTATTCTGACTTAAACAGGTCCTTAATACCACCTATCGAGCCCAGCAGGTTCGTAGCCTCGTAAGGCAGGTAAACGGTCTTGGTCTTGTCGCCCTCAGCCAGTTCCTGCATCATCTGAATATACTTCTGGGCCAACAGGTAATTGGCAGGATTGGTACTCTTGCCCACTGCCTCGGTGATCAGTTCGATGGCCTTTGCCTCAGCCTCAGCCTTACGGATACGGGCCTGAGCCTCACCCTCGGCCTCAAGGATAGCCTGTTCCTTGGCGGCCTCGGCCTTGTTGACGATAGCCGTACGCTCACCCTCAGATGCCAGGATCTCGGCAGCCTTCTGTCCCTCGGAGGTCAGGATCTGTGCACGCTTGTTACGCTCGGCCTGCATCTGCTTCTCCATGGCAGTAAGCACGGAGTCGGGAGGCGTGATGTCCTGCAGTTCCACGCGGTTGACCTTGACGCCCCACTTATCGGTGGCATCGTCGAGCACGGCGCTCAACTTCTTGTTGATAGTGTCACGAGAGGTCAGCGTCTCATCGAGTTCCAGTTCACCGATGATGTTACGCAGGGTGGTCTGCGTCAGTTTCTCGATGGCGTTGGGCAGGTTGTTGATCTCATAAGTAGCCTTGAAGGGATCTACAATCTGGAAGTAGAGCAGCGCATTGATCTCCGTCTGCACGTTATCCTTCGTGATCACGTTCTGCTTGGGGAAGTCATAGACCTGTTCACGCAGATCGATGGTGGTAGAGTACTGGTAGCGCCCGTGGTTGAGCACAACGATAGACTTGGCCCGATCGATGAAGGGGATGATGATGTTGATACCCGGCTTCAGCGTGGCATAATAGCGGCCTAAGCGCTCCACAATCTTGGTTTCCGACTGGGGGATAATCACAAGTGCCATTTTGGCGAACAGAATCACCAGAACGACGATAGCAATAAGTACGTAACTCATAATGTCTTAATGTTTAATTATTGATTAATGTTTATTGTTTCTACTGTGATGATGGTACTCTCGCGCCCTACGACGCGGACGTTCGCATTCTCAGGGATGTCCTGGGCTTCGTTCGTGACGGCTTTCCAGATGTCGCCATCAATCTGGACACGTCCAAAACCGTCGGCCTTGACAGACTCCACTACCCTGCCCTGACGACCCAGCAAGGCATCGGCATTACTCACACGGTTGTCCTCACCCTTGTGCAGATAGCGCTGGGCAAAGGGCCGTACCCAGAAGAGGCTGATCAGCGTGAACACGGCGAAAATGACCAGTTGCACATAGAAGCCTAATCCGCAGGCTGCTGCTATGGCACCAAAGAAGGCACCAATGGAGAAGCAGATGATGAAGAAATCACCCGCTGTGAGTTCCAAAATCAGACAGACGACGGCTATCACCGCCCACATCTGCCATAAGTGCTGTGCTAAATAATCAATCATAACGTTTATTGTTTATTGTTTAATGTTTATTGTTTAGAGTGATAACACAAAATCATCCCAGTCCTTTGAGGAGCCTTTTTGTCCGAAGACTTTCTGATAGAGACGGCTACGGGTAGAGGCCACACTCTCCTTCGAGTGTGCCGTCAGCAGGGCGATGTCCTTCGGCTGTACCCTCACCTTGATGAGCAGACTGACGTGATAGTCCTGTTCTGTCATCCGGTAGAGGCTGTAGAGTTTCTCCGTAAAGCCTGTATAGACGCTATTCACGATCTCCGACAACTCCGACCAGTCCTCATGTCCGAGACTGCGCCCACTATTAAGGCAGTTCTGAATCCGATGGTAGATGCTGGAAGTGAAGATGACGGTCTCTGCCTGCTGACGTTTCTCGTTCTCGATGATCGCCACCTTATTATTATAATCAAGGGTGGCTTTCTTCTCTTCCAGTTCCAGACGGAGCAGGGAGTTTTCATCGCCGAGTTTTTGAAGCAACGTCTCCAACTCACGGATCTTGGCCTCGTTCTGGTCAATGTTCTGACGGCTCTGGGCCTGTTGCAGTTCTTGGAGGGCGCGTACCTTATCAAGACGCTCCTGCAAAGCCAGCACCTTCCGCCGACTGCTCTGCACTGTTACGATGAACAGCACCGCATAAACCAGTATTCCTATCAGCATTTCGTAAATCATAGCGCAAAGGTACGAATAAAAAATGAAACCTCCAAACTTTTCCGTTCGCAATAGTTTGCAATCGTCTTTTCGGTTCGCAAAAGTTCGCAAAATGCAATAAACAGCCGATTATCACGTTATATAGTCTGATGAAACATCACGTTACAAGAACAATTCTGCTACTGGCGATGCTCCTGTTGAGCAGCGCTATCAAGGCCGACGACTTTACCCTGAAAGGTAAAGTGGTTGACAATGAGGAGAATGCACTGGAACTTGTGACGGTGTCTTGCCCTAAGCAAGGAAAGGTAGCGATGTCAAATCTGAAAGGCGAATTCGAGATCACGCTCCAATCAGAAGATTCCGTCGAGGTACGCTTTACGATGGTAGGTTATGCCTCACGCAAACGGGTGTTCCGAAATCCGAAAGGAAAAATGACGGTGCAGATTGTGATGCAGCCAATGGAGGCATTGCAGGAAGTGACCATCACAGAACAAAGAAGACAGACCACTGGCACTGAGCAACTGAACATAGAAAACGCTAAACTCGGACCTTCGACAACGGGCAACGCCGTAGAGGAATTGATCCAGCAACAGGCTGGCGTCTCGACTCACAACGAGATGTCGAGCCAATATAATGTGCGAGGCGGTAGTTTCGACGAGAACTCTGTATACATTAATAATGTGGAGATCTATCGTCCTTTGCTCATTAGCAGCGGACAACAGGAAGGACTCTCTATCATCAATCCCAATATGGTGGATAAGATCGGCTTCTCTACCGGTGGGTTCGAGGCAAAATATGGTGACAAGATGTCATCGGCTCTCGACATCACCTATCGCCGTCCCCAACACTTCGAAGCCTCTGTCACTGCCTCGCTTTTAGGAGCAAGCGCCTATGTCGGGCTGGGCAACAAGAAATTCTCCATGAGTCACGGACTCAGATACAAGACAAACAGATACCTGCTCGGCTCCTTAGAAACAACAGGAGAGTATCGGCCGAATTTTCTTGATTATCAGACATATATCAGTTATACACCCAACCAAAGATGGACGGTAGATTTTATCGGCAATATCTCTGAGAACCACTACAACTTCAAACCCAAAGATAGAGAGACATCTTTCGGTACAATGGAGGATGTCAAGTCGTTCAAGGTCTATTTCGACGGACAGGAGAAGGATGTGTTCCGCACCCTGTTTGGCACAGCCAGTATCACCCGTTCGTTTAGCGACTCCACCAAGATAAAATTCCTGACATCAGCCTTCCATACCAAAGAGAAGGAAGCCTACGACATTCAAGGGCAATACTGGCTCGACGACACACAGTCGTCAGAAAATCTGGGCGTAGGAACCTACATGGAACATGCGCGCAATTATCTGACAGCCGATGTGATTAGTTTCAAATTGATCGGCAGTCACAAGACCCGCCACCACGACATTGAGGCAGGACTGACCTATAAGACGGAACACATCAAGGAGCAGTCCAAAGAATATGAAATGCGTGATTCCAGCGGGTATTCCGTTCCCCATACCGCCGACCGTCTCGACTTGATCTACACACTTGTAGCAAAGAATGACATCAAGAGTCATCGCATAGAAGCCTATCTGCAAGACACCTACAAGTTTGCTAAGGGAGAGAACTATTTCACCCTTAATTATGGCGTTCGTTTAGCCAACTGGTCATTCAACAAAGAAACCATTGTTTCGCCCCGTGCTTCCATTGCTTTGGTACCGGCCTTCAATCACAACTACACATTCCGTTTTGCAACAGGTCTCTATTACCAGACTCCCTTCTATAAAGAAATGAGGGATACCGTCACCCTGAATGGCATGACAACGGCAGTGCTCAATGAGAAGATCAAGAGCCAGCGGAGTTTGCAGTTCATTGCGGCTATGGACTATCGTTTCAAAATGCTCAACCGTCCCTTCCGCTTCACGGCAGAAGCCTATTTCAAGGCCCTTTCCAATCTGATTCCTTATAATGTCCAGAACGTCAAGGTGACCTATTACGGCGAAAACCTCGCCAGTGGCTATACGGCAGGTATCGACCTGAAACTCTTCGGTGAGTTCGTGCCTGGCACAGACTCCTGGCTCACCTTCTCCGTGATGAAAGCGCAGATGAAGATGGGCGGTGTCTCCTTCCCACAGCCCAATGACCAGCGATATGCCATTAATCTCCATTTTACCGATTATTTCCCTGGTACAGACCGTTGGAAAATGACCCTGCGCCTCGCCTTTGCCGACGGACTCCCCTTTGGTGCTCCCCACAGAGGTATTGAGCATCAGAATTTCCGTGCGCCGGCCTATAAACGAGCCGACATCGGTATGAGTTGGCTGGCCGTCAAGCAGGAAAAGGGTATCAAGCGGGTGTGGATTGGCCTCGACTGCCTGAACCTTTTCGGCATCAGCAATGTCAATAGTTATTACTGGGTCACCGATGTCACCAATCGCCAGTGGGCAGTACCCAATTACCTGACAGGTCGCCAAATCAATGGAAAAGTCACCGTAGAGTTTTAATAATGCTTAATTCTTATTGGGGATTGCTTCTTTCTTAAATTAGATTTAGTACCTTTGCACACATTATTTATATAAATACATTTTAATTCTAACGATATGAAGATTTCCCACATTGAGCATCTGGGCATCGCCGTCCAGAGCATCGAGGAAAGCCTGCCGTACTTCACTGACGTGCTGGGCTTGGAGTGTTATGCAACAGAAGTAGTAGAGGACCAGAAGGTGAAGACTGCCTTCCTGCGCTGCGGTGAGGTGAAACTGGAACTGTTGGAGCCGACATCACCTGAGAGCACCATCCAGAAGTGGCTCGACAAGGGCAACAAGGGTGTGCACCACGTGGCCTTCTGCGTAGAGGACGGTGTGGCCAAAGGCCTCGCTGAGGTATCTGAGAAGGGTGTGCGCCTGATCGACGAGAAGCCTCGTAAGGGTGCCGAGGGTCTGAACATCGCCTTCCTGCATCCGAAGTCAACCTGCGGTATCCTCACAGAACTCTGCGAACACCCGGAGTAATTTACGATTTACGAATTTTCGATTTTCGATTTATTACTTTGCAATGACAGAATTAGAATTAAAGCAAAGGTTCAGATCTTTTTCCAATAGGATTGTAAAAATGGTGGACTCCATGCCAAACACTATTTCGTCTGTTGCAATTGCCAAACAAATCGTACGTTCTGGAACATCGCCTTATGCCAACTATCAGGCTGCTTGCCTGGGTAAGTCAGACAAGGATTTTCTGAACAAATTGAAAATGGTGGAAGAAGAATTGGACGAGACTGGACAATGGTTGGAGTTGATTATGGATACTGAGAAGTTACCACACAATCGAGTACAGCCTCTCTATGAAGAAAGTCAGGAATTACAAAAAAATCATTGCCAGTTCCATCCTAACCATGAAGCGAAAACTCGGTGAATACCCACTACCACCAAACATATAAATCGAAAATCGAAAATCAGTAAATTGAAAATAACAATAGTAAATCATCAAATACATAAATAGTAAATTACAATGTCAAAGCAATTAGACAAAATCAAACAACTGATTGAGAAGCGTGAACTGGCACGCCTCGGTGGTGGCGAGAAGGCCATCCAGAAACAGCACGAACGTGGTAAATATACCGCCCGTGAGCGCATCGAGATGCTGCTCGACGAGGGTTCATTCGAGGAGTACGACATGTTCAAGGAGCACCGTTGCCACAATTTCGGCATGGAGAAAAAGCAGTTCCTTGGCGACGGCGTCGTAGCAGGTAGTGGTACTATCGACGGACGTCTCGTATTCATCTTCGCACAAGACTTCACCGTACATGCCGGTTCTCTCTCCGAGACCATGAGCCAGAAGATCTGCAAGGTGATGGATATGGCCATGAAGATGGGAGCCCCCGTGATCGGTATCAATGACTCGGGTGGTGCTCGTATCCAGGAAGGTATCAACGCCCTCGCAGGCTACGCCGAGATCTTCGAGCGTAACATCCTCGCATCGGGTGTGATTCCCCAGATCTCCGGTATTTTCGGCCCCTGTGCAGGCGGTGCTGTCTATTCCCCTGCCCTCACCGACTTCACCCTGATGATGGAAGGCACATCGTACATGTTCCTCACGGGCCCGAAGGTGGTGAAGACAGTCACTGGCGAGGATATCGACCAGGAGCACCTCGGCGGTGCATCGGTACACGCCACGAAGTCGGGTGTGACCCATTTCACTGCCAAGACCGAGGAAGAGGGTTTGCAGATGCTCAAGACGTTGCTAAGTTATATTCCTTCTAACAATATGGAGACGGCTCCACGCCGCAAGTGCGACGACCCCATCAACCGTATGGAGGACAGCCTGAACGAGATCATCCCCGAGAACCCCAACGAGGCCTACGATATGTATAAGGTCATCGCCGCCGTTACCGACAATGGCGAGTTCTTCGAGGTGCAGCCGAAGTTCGCGAAGAATATTATTGTGGGTTTTGCTAGGTTTAATGGGCAGAGCGTGGGTATTGTTGCTAATCAGCCCTCTTGCTACGCTGGTGTGCTCGACGTGAACGCCTCTCGTAAGGGTGCCCGTTTCGTACGTTTCTGCGACGCCTTCAACATTCCTATCGTGTCGCTCGTTGACGTACCGGGATTCCTGCCCGGAACGGGTCAGGAGTACAACGCCGTCATCCTGCACGGTGCCCAGTTGCTCTACGCCTATGGCGAGGCTACTGTTCCCAAGATCACCGTCACCCTGCGCAAGTCATACGGTGGTTCTCACATCGT
>JAGCRH010000133.1 GCA_017964785.1 Prevotella sp. | reverse complement strand
GATGACGTGCGGCGTGACTACACCTTCTACGCATACCTTGCCGGTGCCCTGATAGGATTCATTATTGGCTTCAAACTCTTGAAATTGTCGCTCAAACGCAGTCGTAAGACCTATGAAGTCTCTTCGGCCCGTTGTACGATGTGCGGCAAGTGCTTCAACTATTGTCCTCAGAACCTAAACCTCAAGAAACATGAGAAAACTATATCGTAATATCGCTATTGTCACGGCTGTCTTCATGCTCGCCTTAGTGGTCATGCTGGGTGTGAGTTACTACCAGATGCAGCAGGTGTCTCCACTCGAAACAGGAGTGATGGAGACGCTGAAGGAGTTGAATGAAAGCAACGATGACAATCAGAAGTTGCAACAGCAGATCCGTGAATTGGACTTACTGTCGCGCAAGGCCTACTTTGTGCAGGAGGGCCAGTTGAAGACGGGCATTTACCTGCTCATCGCTATGGCACTCGTCCTCGTGACGTGTCTGAACCTTTACTATAAGGACACGAAGAACCTGCCCGACAAGGAATTAGACCCCATCGACGAGTGGCTCATCAGAAGCCAAGCACGCAAATACATCGGGTGGGCGGCCGTTGTGGCGGCTGTGGCAGGCATTGGCATCATTGGTTTCCAGTCAGTAGACTTCAAGGCGCTGATGGCACAGAATGACAAGAACGATGCTTCGGGTGAGATGCAGAACGACAGTACAGCAGTTGTGGCAGATTCGTTGCAGACTGATGTACTCGCTCAGGCCGACAGTCTGAAGACCGACAGCGTAAGCATTGCGGAAGCTGATTCGGCTGCTGTGGAGGACGAGATGCCCGAACTGAAGATTACGTCGAAGGCCTTCCGAGGCAACAACTCCAGCGGCAGTTCATCAGCCAGAGGTATCGCTACCTCATGGAACCTCAGTAGCAAGAAGAACATCCTTTGGCAGTCGTCCATCCCCAAGCACGGCTACAACTCGCCTGTCATCACGGGCCGTAATGTCTTCATTACTGGTGCCGATAAAAGTGCCCGTGAACTCTACTGCTTCGATGTGTGGACAGGTGAACTGAAGTGGACGGTGAAGGCCGACGGTATCTCTGGCTCTCCCAGTTCCATGCCGAAGGTGAATGCTGATACAGGCTTAGCAGCCAGCACGGTAGCCACAAACGGTACGGAGGTAGCAGCCATCTTCGCTACGGGCGACGTGATCTGTGCCGATATGGAGGGCAAACGCCTGTGGGCGAAGAACATTGGTCTGCCCGACAACCATTACGGCTATGCCTCGTCGCTACTGATGTTCGGCAACACGCTCATCATCCAATATCAGAACAATTCGAATGCCAAGATTCTTGCCCTCAATGCGAAGAATGGTAATCAGGTGTGGAGCAAGTCGCCAAAGGACAAGATTGCGTGGAGTTCACCTATTATCGCCACATTGGGCGGTAAGTCAGCCCTCGTGGTAATGGGCAATCCCGCCATTGCTGCCTACAACCCAGGTAACGGTGCGGAACTGTGGCGCGTGGACTGCATGACAGGCGAGGTGGGTTCGAGTCCTGCCAGTGCGGGTGGCGTCGTGTTTGGCGCCAGCGAATATTCCAAGTGTATTGCCATCGACGGTGCTACGGGCGAGACCCTTTGGGAGGCCAGCGACTATCTGCCAGAGTGCTCGAGTTTAGCAGCGACGAAGGACTTGGTGTTCTGCGCCACGAGTTATGGTATGGTGTGTGCTTACGATGCCAAGACGGGTGAGGTGAAGAAGGAACACGACCTGACGACACCGTTCTATTCGTCGCCGGTTGTTGTCGATGGTAAGGTCTATCTGTTCAGCAACAGCGGAAAGGTATACATCTTCAAGTCGAGTACGTTCGATCTGATTACATCGTTTGAGACTGGCGAGAAGACCTTTGCTACGCCCGCCTTTACAGACGGTATGATGGTGGTGCGTACGGACAAGTCACTTTATTGTGTAAAAAAGAACTGAGATGGAAAACAGTGAGATGTATCTGAAGACGGATGCCATCATCGATAGCATAGGTACGCAGAGGGAGAAGATCATCCCGTTACTGCAAGCCATACAGCAGGAGTTCAACTACCTGCCTTCGGAGGCGCTCAACCGTCTGTATGAGCGGACGGAGATCGACCGTGCCCAACTCATCAGCGTGGCTTCGTTCTACTCGCAGTTGCGGATGGTGCCCTACGGCAAACACATCATCAAGGTGTGCATTGGAACGGCGTGTCATGTAAAAGGTGCCAACAACGTGTATGATGCATTCAGGCGTGAATTGCAGTTGAAGGGCGACGACATCACGACTGCTGATGGAGAGTATTCCATCGAGAAAGTGGCGTGCCTGGGTTGTTGCGCTCTGGCTCCAGTGGTACAGATTGATGAGAAGATTTTCGGCCATGTACAGCCAGGACGGGTGCGTGACGTGATCGATGACTTTGAAAGGATGATGGCCGAGGAAAAAGAAGAGATTGGAGAAAGAGGAGAGGAGAGTCCGCAGGGTGAAGTGCGTCTGGGAATGGAGAACTGTTGTCAGGCCAGCGGAACAGCCGAGGTGTATGCCGCCGTCAAGGAGGCATGTAAGGAACTAGGCATCTATGTTAGGCTGAAACCCGTGTCGTGCGTCGGCACCTGTAATCAAGTTCCGTTGATTGATGTGGCGACGGCTGACGGCCGTGTTATTCGCTATCCCAACGTGAAGCCCGACGAGGTGAAGGAGATTCTGCTCCATCACTTCCGTCCTTCCAGTCGGTTGCGCCGCTGGCGAAATGCCTTTCTCAATCAGATTGACACCTTCCATTCTGATCAGACCTGGGATAATATCCTCTTTATTCCAGAGAAGGAGCGCACGCAGAGTGTCAACACGTTCCTTGGCGGTCAGATGCGTATTTCCACCGAGGGTTATGGCCGTCTGAATCCGCTCGACCTTGACGAGTACATTGCACAAGAGGGCTTTGAGGCACTGAAGAAAGTACTGGCAATGACGCGGCAACAAGTGATTGACGAGGTGCTGCGCAGCGGCATCCGCGGCCGAGGTGGCGGCGGTTTCCTCACAGGAAAAAAGTGGCAACTGGTAGCGGATAGTTTGGAGTACATGGTTCATCATTCACAATTGCCCATAGTCATCTGCAACGGTGACGAGGGCGACCCAGGCGCTTTTATGGATCGTATTCTGTTGGAGTCGTATCCGCTACGCGTCATTGAGGGCATGATCATTGCCGGTTATGCCGTGGGAGCCAGTGAGGGCATCTTCTATATCCGTGCGGAATACCCACAAGCCGTTATCCGCATCCGCAAGGCACTCGATATGTGCCGCGAAAAGGGATTGTTAGGAGAAAATATCCTTGGCTCTGATTTCAAGTTTGATATCCGTGTGTTCGAGGGGGCCGGTGCCTTTGTCTGTGGCGAGGAGACGGCGCTCATTGCATCGTTGGAGGGTCGTCGCGGCTTCCCCCACTTGCGTCCGCCTTATCCGGCACAGAAAGGTTTGCATGGTCGACCAACATTGATCAATAACGTTGAAACACTGAGCCAGATTGCATATATCATCCGCCATGGTGCAGACGAATATGTAAAGGTAGGAACTCAAGGCAGTCCCGGTTCCAAGGTATTTGCCTTAGCCGGCAAGGTGAATCACGGTGGACTCATCGAGGTGCCGATGGGTACGACACTGCGCCAGATTGTCGATGACATCGGCGGTGGTGTAGAAGGCGGCGAAGCCCTGAAGGCCGTGCAGATTGGCGGTCCCTCCGGCGGTTGCATCCCAGCCGAACTCTGTGATGCCGAGGTGGATTTCGATGCCTTGAACCAGATGGGTGCTATCATGGGCTCTGGTGGATTGGTGGTGTTGGGCGAGAGCAGTTGTATGGTCGACGTGGCGCGCTATTTCACTCGCTTCACCTGTGGCGAGTCGTGCGGTAAGTGTACTTTCTGTCGCATCGGCATCCGTCGTATGCTCGACATCCTCGACCGCCTCTGTACGGGCGAGGCAGAGATGGAGGATATCGACCGACTGGAACAGTTGGCGCTGAGCATTAAGCGTGCTGCCCTCTGCGGACTCGGTAAGACGGCCCCCAACCCCGTGCTTTCCACCCTGCGCTATTTCCGCCACGAGTACGAGGAACACGTGCAGGGTATCTGTCAAACGGGTTCATGCAAGGAGATGGTGAAACTCGAAATCACCGATGACTGCGTAGGTTGCACCAAGTGCTCTCG
>JAGCRH010000132.1 GCA_017964785.1 Prevotella sp. | reverse complement strand
GCTTCGTGCAACCCATAATAACTAATATGGTACACGTAACAATAAGGTGTATGGACCATTTCATTCCTTTATATGCTATAAATCCGCTGCAAAAGTACAAAAACTTTTCGAAATACGAACTTCCAATGCATGTTTTTCTTCCTCATCCTCTACGAAATGGGCATGGATAATAAGGCCGTGCCCGCATCATGGGCATCAGCGTTGGAATCATGAGGAAGATCATGGAGTAGGCGGTGCCAAGGCATTTCAATGGGATGATCTTTGGCACACAGGGCCAGAGAGCGGCAGGAGCCATAGAATAGCCAATGCTGAGGGTGACCATAAGTGCGATGGCATGCGCCCCACCCGTGACATTCTTTATGTCTCAGGGCTTATCTCTTCCGGCGATACGCTCCATGTCTTTGTGGTTCATTTGCCCAGTCGTTATGGCGGTGAACGATACAGTCGTCCCTTCCGTCAAGTTGCCGCTGAGTGCCTCTGTCAATCTATAGACTCCATCCGTGCTGTTTCTCCAGATGCAAGGCTGCTGATAGCAGGCGACTTCAACGATGGTTCCGATAGTCCCATCTTAAAACAGATTTACCAGCATGGTATCCGAAACCTAACTAAGGATGTAAAAGGACAAAACGGTGTGCGAGGTACGTACCGCTATAAGGGCGAGTGGGAGAGCATTGACCATATCCTTGCCTCGCGCGTATTATATAATAAGGTGGATACGACCTATATTCATTCTCCGAAGTTTTTGCTTGAAGATGAAAAACTCTACGGTGGCTTTCGCCCCCGCCGCACCTACAATGGCATGCGCTACCAACCAGGTTATAGTGACCATCTGCCCCTTGTGGTACGAATAAGGTGACAGAAAGACTAACTTGAAAAGACACAGGGTCTTACTTCTGCACTTTTTCTTACAAACTGTCTCTTGAGAATCGTGAATTGATCAGCAACCGGTCATTGGCCTGCAAATTCGCAAGTTTTGAGCAGTTCTACTAAGTGCCTGATATATTGAATGTTACGCTTCTCTATATTTTGTCATTACTGACAGGGGGTATCTTTGGGTTATTCAAATGCCTCTTATCGTTCGTTAAGATGGCACTTTCGATTCATTCGGATAATCTCTATAGGGGTAAAGGGATTATCTGAATGAGTCGTTCGGACTATCCCAACCACCGTTTTACTACGTCCGAACACCCAGTCCTCGACATTCAGATTCCAATTCCTTCAATTACGCCCTCTTTTTTCTCCTAGAATGTTCTATCAAAACAGCATAATTATAGACAAAGTATCTTGACAATCTCCCACAACCATGCTTCTTTACACATCGTTCCTGTCCCCTTGTGCAATGTTCGGGAGTTGGAGGCCGTAGTGTTTTTTGCGGTCCACATAGAGCATGGCGATGGCGGTGAGGGCAGCGCCGAGGGCGGTGAAGCCGAAGATCAGCATCGAAGTGGTGTAGGAAGGATCGGTCTCATTGGCGCGTCCTACAAACATGGGGATAATGGCGCGGCCGAAGTTCTGGATGAAGAAGATCATAGAGTAGGCTGTGCCGAGACATTTCAGGGGGATAATCTTCGGTACACAGGGCCAAAGGGCGGCAGGTGCTAACGAATAGCCGATACTGAGGATAACCATCAAGGTGATGGCTATCGTAGCGGAATGCATCGGCATGGAGAATCCAAAGTGAACGGCGGTGAGCATCAGGGCTCCCGTGATGACAAGGGTTACTCCCTTTCCATAACGGTCATAGACCAACCCAAAAAGAGGAGTGAGGAGCATCGTACCAAAGGGAGCGATACTGGAGAAGAAACCTGCAATGTCAGGGTCGACGCCGTATTTCATCACCATCAGTTTCGTGGAGAACTTCAGAAAAGGTGACACGGCGGAGTAGAATAGTACGCAGAATAGTGTAATCAGCCAGAAACCGGGATTGCGCAGGGTGACACCGATATCCGAAAGACAGAATTCTTCTGTGCCTATTGTCTCGGCAGAAACAGATGAATCCAGTTTGCGATCCATGACACAGAAGACGAGGAATGCCAACAGACCGATGATGAGAAATGCCAAGGCAACGAGTAGTGGGGTGGAAAGGGTGAAATGGCGGGCGATGGGTGCAGAGATGCTCAGGGCGGCGGCTGTGCCGAAGCGGGCCATCGCTAACTGAAGGCCCATGGCAAGTGCCAACTCATGGCCCGTGAACCAACGCACCATCGCCTTGGAGACGGTGATGCCCGTCATCTCATAACCCACGCCGAAGATGGCAAAGCCCAACGAAGCCCATGCCGCCGATACTGGCAGACTGGTGCCAAAAAAGGCGACCTCGCCCTCGGGGGCGGCTGTCACCGCGTAGTATTTGATAAGTGTGCCGAGCACCATCAGCGAGCAGGCGAGGGTGCCCGTGAAGCGGATGCCCATCTTGTCGAGGATCAGCCCCGAGAAGAAGAGCATCAACAGAAACACATTGATAAAACTGCCTGCCCCGGAAAAGAAACCGTAGTCAGAAGGCGTCCAGCCGAGACCACCCTGACTTCGCGGCAACTCCAACAGCGTCTCCAAAGGCGACATGATGTCGTTGACAAAGTAGCCCATCATCATAGCCGTAGCCACGATGAAGAGTACAGTCCACCGTGCGACGGGCGAATCTTGGAGATGCTGTCGGATAGCCATTTATTCCGTGATATTCGGCAGTTCGAGGCCGATGCCTTTCTTCTTGTCGACCACCTTCAACACAAAGCCGAGGATGAGGGCGGCCACACCAAGACAAGCCAGCATGACAAGAGGAGCGGTATAGTTGAACTGCGTCGGATCAGTGACGCCGGGATTCGTGGCATCGAGCACTTTGCCGATGAGCAACGGGAAGAGCCACAGACCGATATTCTGGATCCAGAAGATGAGGGCGTAAGCAGAACCGATAACCTTGGCATCCACCAACTTTGGTACTGAGGGCCACAGCGAGGCGGGTACCAGTGAGAATGAGGCACCGAGCACCAGGATAGTGGCGTAGGCGATGGCGATGCCACCAACGGGATTACCTTTGAAGGCTGGCAGTATGAAGGCAAACGTCAGGTGACAGCCGATGAGTAGTAACGAACCGAGCACCAGCATTGAGGCAGCCTTGCCGTGGTGGTCGAGGTAAGAGCCGAGAATCGGGGTGATCAGCACAGCAAGGAGTGGGAACACGGCGAAGATCGACTCTGCCGACTGACGCATATAACCCATATAACAATAGGTGATGAGGGCAATGATTGAGAGACCGAGCAGACCGTACTTCAGGTTGGCCTTCTTCTGGAAGTTCGAGGCAAAGCCAGCGGCTGCCACGACGAGCATGATGATGTACTGCACAATGGTGACGCTCGATGAGGCCCAGAACGACTCGGCATCAGGAGGTGTCAGGGTAAGGTTGCACTGCAGCATGTTCACGGCGTACTTTTGGAAGGGGAAGATGGCCGAATAGTAGAGAACGCAGAGCAGGGCCACAATCCAGAAACCGCTGTCGCTGAGGATTTTCCCTATGTCGCTGACCTTGAACGGGTCATCCTTCTCCTCGGCCTCACCGGTCTGGCTGTCGAGTTTCTGGTCCATGAAGAAGTAGACGATGGTCATGATGAGGGCGATACACATCAGCACCACACCGAAGGCGACGCTACGACTCACACTCACCTGTCCGCCGAGACGGGCAAAGAAGGGTGAAAAAATCATACAGGTGGCGACGCCCAGACGAGCCAGTGCCATCTCCGACCCCATAGCCAACGCCATCTCACGACCCTTGAACCACTTCACGATTCCGCGGCTTACGGTGATACCTGCCATCTCACAGCCACAACCGAAGATCATAAAGCCGCAGGCAGCAAACTTCGCTGAGGCGGGCATTCCCTCATAGAAAGGCGAAACGCCGAGTTCGTCGAAGACGGGGATGTAATTCAGGTTGTTCGTAAACCAGGTCTCAAGACCGCTGCCGATAAATGAGTCGCTTACGGCATACCACTTGATGCAGGCACCGACGAGCATGACCGCTGCCGATAAGACGGCTGTGAAGCGCACGCCCATCTTGTCGAGGATGATACCGGCAAAGATAAGGAAAAATACGAACACGTTGAGGAAGACCTCTGAACCCTGCATTGTGCCGAAGGCCGTGGAGTCCCAGCCACGGGTCTCCTGCATCAGGTCCTTGATGGGTGAGAGGATGTCCATGAAGATGTAACTGCAAAACATGGCCAATGCCAGTAGCAGCAAGGCGGTCCACCGCATACCGGCAGAGTCGCGCAAAGTTTTTTGGATTACTTGTGACATGATAATTCTATTTATTCGTTGTTTTGGGTGCAAAGGTACTAAATATAATTGAATTATCGCTACTTTAATTAATTTTAACGGCCATATAGGAGTGCTATTCTAAGATTTTTCATAATTTTGCACGGTAATATATGCATAGGAAAAAGGAATGACTGACGTTATATTATCCAGTTTCATCAGTTTGTTCGCCTTATTCGGTAAGGAGGAACAGGTAGATGAGGTGCGAGCCAAGGAAATGCTCGTCAATTATCTGCGCCGTCATTTCGGCGTTCGCAATACAGATGTCTATCTCAATTTGTACGACGACATGCGTATGGCCTATGATCTGGCCGACGATATGGACAGTCGGCAGACGGTCACGACCATCTGTTCCAGTCTGCAAGGAGAGATACGCGCTAAGGAGAAGTCACTCCTGCTGTTGCGTCTGATGGAGTTCTGCGGCTATCAGGAAGGACACCCGGATGCCATCTTCAAGACGATGGCGGAGTGCTTCCATATCAAGGAGAAACTGTATCAGGATTTCGTGGACTTTGTCAACAACAAGCCTTCGGAGCATGTCATGCTTCACCCGATGGACGGTCAGGAGGAGCAGTTGAGAACGCTCTTCGTGCCTGGATCCGGTACATTGCTCTTTACTTATCTGGGCAGTGACAACATCCTGTTTAATGATGTGCCAGTGCTCCCGGGAGCCTATCAGGTGTGGCTGCAGAGTAGTGTATTGAAGAGCAAGAAGGGTACGCCTCTCTATTACTCGACCATCATAGATGCCTACAACAAGGCCCGTGGAAAGTCAGACCATCGGCAGCAGGCTGTCGAGTTCTGCGGACGGGATATCAATTTCCGTTTCCCGAACAGCGACAACGGTATGCACGACCTGAGTTTCACCCTGCGGAGTGGCGAACTGCTGGCCATTATGGGTGGCTCTGGAACGGGTAAGACCACGCTGCTCTCGATCCTGAATGGCAGTCTGGTGCCACAGGAAGGGACGTTGACTATCAACGGGCACAGTATCTCCGAGCCTGCGACCAAGGACCTGATTGGCTTTGTGCCTCAGGACGACCTACTGATTGAGGAACTGACGGTCTATGAGAACCTGTGGTTTACCGCCAAACTCTGCTTTGAGGGTATGCCCGACCAAGAGATAGACAAGCGTGTGATGAACACGTTGAAGGTGCTGGGTCTCGATGCCGCCAAGGATCTGAAGGTGGGCTCCGCCATCAACAAGTTTATCTCAGGCGGTCAGCGCAAACGTCTGAATATTGCTCTGGAATTGATCCGTGAGCCGGCTGTGCTTTTCCTGGACGAGCCGACATCCGGTCTCTCGTCTGCTGATACGGAGACGGTCATCAACCTGTTGAAGGAGCAGACACTTAAGGGTAAACTGATAATTGTAAATATCCATCAGCCGTCGAGCGATGTTTATAAACTCTTCGACCGTCTGTGGCTATTGGATAAGGGCGGCTATCCGGTGTTCGACGGTAATCCGATAGATGCCATTACCTATTTTAAGGATAAGGCCAACTATGCTGATGCAGAGACCAGTGCGTGTCCGACGTGTGGTAACGTGAATCCGGAGATTGTCCTGAACATCATTGACGAGAAAGCCCTCAACAGCAGTGGCGAGGTGTCGGATGACAGGAAGACCACCCCACAGGAATGGCACGAACTCTACCTGAATGGCAGACCTGAGTTTGAAGCACCCGCCGTCAGTGCCGTGCCACCGTCAGACCAGAAGAAACCTGGTGCTTTGAAGCAGTTCCTGATATTCCTTCACCGTAACATTAAAACGAAGATTACGAATGTCCAGTATCTGTGTATCGCCTTGTTAGAGGCACCTCTGCTGGCACTGATCTGTGCGCTGCTGACACGCTATGCACCTCCCGAGGGCTATACGGTGATGGACAACAAGAATCTGGTCAGTTATTTCTTTATGGCTGTCATCGTGGCGACCTTTATCGGTATGAGTGGCAGTGCGGAAGAGATTATCAAGGACAGGGCCTTGTTGAAACGTGAGCGGTTCCTGCATCTGTCGTATAGCAGTTATATCTGGTCAAAGATTGTATTTACAGCAGGGTTATCCCTGATACAGACGTTTTTATTCATCGTTGTCGGTAACTGGATCATGGGACTTCATGGTCTGTTCTTCGTCTGGTGGCTCATCCTCTTTGTGACGGCCCTGCTGTCAAACCTGATAGGACTGTTGTTGTCTAAGAGTCTTAACTCCGTGGTGGCCATCTATATCAGTATACCGCTTCTGCTGATTCCACAGATTCTGTTGTGCGGACTGGTGGTAAACTTCTCTGACTTGACACCGAAGAGCAAGACGGGCAATGTGCCGGTGATTGGAGATGTCATTCCCTCACGCTGGGCCTACGAGGCGCTGGCTGTGACATCCTTTACCGATAACCTGTATGAGGCACCGTTCTTTGAGACCGACAAAGAGAAATACGAGACACAGTTCTATAATATGGGCTTCCTGTATGAATTGCAGTCACAGTTAGAGACGATGAAGGATGAGCAGAAACGCGGAAAGCCCGTCGATCCGGAACATCTGCGTGTGATCCATACAAATCTGCCTGTGCTGACGGCGTTCTGTCAGATGGAACCGTATCAGGGGGATGACTCCTACACTTCCCTCCAACAGTATATGAAGGCTGCGGAAGATCTTCTATCGAAGCGTGGTAATCGGGCCACCTTGAAGGTTGACGCGATGAAGTCGGCGATGGTTCGTGAAATGGGTAAGGATGCCTTCCTGGAATTGAAGCATGATAATTACAACATCCGGTTAGAGGATTTCGTGATCGGCGCAGATGAGGGTCGGATGCTCGATGTGGTGGACGGAACGATTGTCCCACGGGCAGGTCAGGTATTCCTGACACCTCAAAGTCGGGTAGGGCGTGCGCCGTTCTATAGCAGTGAGAAGATATTAGGGTCATGGCATATCAAGACACTCTGGTTCAATATGGGTGTGATGTTGCTGATGTGTCTATTCGTAGCAATTATTTTATTTTCAAATTATAACTTCAAAATCAATTATCAAAATGAAAAAATTATCAGTATTTGCAATCGCTTTTGCAGTCGTGTTATTCGCTGCATGCGGAGGTAACAAAAGTGCACAGAACACTGAAGGTACAGATTCTGTGAAGAGTTTCGAACAGGAGCAGATTGAGGCCAGCATCAAGATGCACTTTGACAGTATCGCTTCTGAGGTTGGCAAACTGAAGCAGTTCCCCTTCCTGCAGGCAGGTGCTGACGGCGCTCTGAAACTGACCAAGGAAGAGAAGCAGGTGAAGCCCGCGTTCCTGTTGGATCCTGTTGTGGCAGAGAATGCAACGACACTGGCAGAGAAGTATCGTATCCTGAGTGCCCTTGACATTGACAAGAGAGTTGCCAAACTTTATGAGATGCCGACAGAGGATTATGAAAAGGCTATTAGCAAGTTGGCTGCTGACATCAGCGATCCTTCTTTCAAGGCTATTGATGACAATGCAAGTGTATCAGAGACTTCTCAGGCTCTGTATGATGCCATGAACGAGAATGGCCGCATTAACTATTTCTGGCAGTTGGCTGCTGCTTCACTTATTGAGCAACTTTATGTCGCCAACCAGAATTCAGATAAGTTCCTCAGTGTTTTCGATGACGAGTCTGCTTCAAACGTGACGTTCCGTATCGTGCTCATCCTCGACGCCCTGAACCGTCTTTCTGAGTATGATCCTGAGATCAAGCCCGTGGCTGAGGCCCTGGCTCCCCTGGATGTCCTCAACGCTATGACTGTTGATGAGATGAAGGTTCAGTTGGCCCAGGCTAAGGATAAGATTGAGGCTGCCCGTGCTGCCCTGATTAAGTAAGAGAAATCTGATTAACAATAAAGAATGGCACCCCGATTGAGGTGCCATTCTTTATTTATTTCAGCCATTTGTCGAGCCAGTTGAAGAAGGTGCGCTGCCAGAGGATACCGTTCTGGGGCTTCAGTACCCAGTGGTTCTCGTCAGGGAAGATGAGGAGTTCTGCCTCGATGCCCTTCATACGGGCGGCATTGAAGGCCGACATGCCCTGGGTGGCATTGATGCGGTAGTCCTTCTCACCGTGGATGCAGAGGATGGGGGTGTCCCATTTGTCCACAAACAGATGCGGTGAGTTCTTGTAGGTCTTGTCGGCATTGGCGGTGCGGTTCTTGTTCCAGTAAGCGTCGTCGTACTCCCAGTTGGAGAACCAGTTCTCCTCAGTCTCGGTGTACATGGCTTCGAGGTTGAAGGCACCGTCGTGGGCGATGAAGCACTTGAAGCGCTTGTCGTGATGACCTGCGAGATAGTACACACTGAAACCACCGAACGAGGCACCCACGGCACCCAGTTTATCCTTGTCAACGTAGGGCAGATTCTGCGCAGCATCGTCGATGGCGGCGAGATAGTCCTTCATGCACTGTCCCGTCCAGTCGCCAGAGATTTCTTCAAGCCACGCCTGTCCAAATCCAGGCAGACCACGACGGTTGGGGGCGATGATGACATAGCCCTGTGAGGCCATGATGAAGAAATTCCATCGGTAACTCCAGAACTGTGACACCGGACTCTGTGGACCGCCCTCGCAGAAGAGCAGGGTGGGGTACTTCTTGTTGGGGTCGAAATGTGGTGGCTGGATGATCCAGTAGAGCATCTGCTGACCATCGCTGGTCTTCACCCAACGCTGGTCAACGGAAGGCTTGCCTAATTGGTCGAGGATATCCTTGTTCACTTGGGTAATCTGCATGGCCTTCGTATCCTTGATACTATCGCCGGGCGTCACCACATAGAGGTCGGCGGGTGCCAGGAAACTATGTTGCTCGGCCAACAAGGACTTGTCGTTCAACATCTGCAAGGAACCGAAGTCGGCCCATTCAATGCAGACGGGCTTCACCTCGCCCTTGAGGTTGGTGCGGTATAGATTCTCCGTGGCGTGCCATACACCAATGAAGTACAGCGTCTTTCCATCGGGTGCCCAACAGAAGTCATCTACATTCGAGTCGAACGATTCCGTTACGTATGTCTTCTCACCTGTTGTCAGGTCGCAGACGCACAGTCGCTGACGATCAGCCTCATAGCCATTACGCTCCATCGAGAGCCAGGCTATCTGTTTACCATCAGGCGAGAATTTCGGGTTCTGATCATAGCCCACGTTATTGGCGAGATTCTCCTTGGCATTTACCTTCTGATACTTCATCGTCTTCGTCGGCTCGATTTCCGGTTCGGCATAGTCAGCAGGTTTGCAGAGGTTCTTGGTCTCGCGCGTACCTATATTATATATATAGATGTCGGCATCGGTCGAGATGGAGTAGGCCAGACCGGTCTTCTTACGACAGGTGTAGGCGATGCTCTGTCCGTCGGGACTCCAAGCCAGTTGTTCCATACCACCGAAGGGCTCCATCGGACACTCGTAGGGCTCGCCTTCGAGGAGGTCAATGCCATCGCCAGAGATGCCGGCATCTCCGGAGACTTCATACACGAAGGGGTGCTGGATGCTCTCCACATAGTGGTCCCAATGGCGGTACATCAAATCAGTCACCAGTCGTCCTGTTGCCTTGGGCAGGTCGTCGGGGTTCTTCTGGATGATCTCGTTGAAGTCGATGCTTTTCAGCACAATCACCTTTGAGCCATCCGGTGAGAACTGAAAGCCTTCTACCTTGCCCTCGGTCTGTGATATCTGTTTGCGTTGCCCACCGTCGAGTTTCATTTTCCAGATCTCACCACCTCTCAGGAAAGCAATAGTCTCGTTGTCGAGCCACTGTGCATCAGTCTCGTTGTCAGCATCCTCGGTCAGTTGCTTCTGTTCCGTACCATCGGCGTTCATCATCCAGAGCACCTGATGACTCTTGTTTTCCTCCACGCTATAATAGCCTGTCTGGTAGACGATGTGCTGTCCGTCGGGCGAAGCCTGATAGCCGCCGATGCGACTCATAGCCCAGAGCGCCTCGGGTGTCATCTGGTCATTGTCCAGTTGGATTGTCTGCTTTTGAATGTTCACCTTGTCACTTTCGTTCTGTGTGCCGCAAGCCGTAAGTAATAATACGGCGACGACGATTGTTGTCACTTTTTTCATTGATGATATGATATGAAGGTTTGTCGTTATTTCTTTTGCTGGTTCATTCTTTGCTTCTGTAACTCCTCAGCCTGTTTCTGCATGGCCGCCAGACGGGCTGCCAAACCGCTGGTCTTCTTTGTCGGATTGTTCTTGTTCTCTTTATAGC
The DNA here is from genome assembly GCA_017964785.1 of Prevotella sp. Classification (GTDB taxonomy): domain Bacteria; phylum Bacteroidota; class Bacteroidia; order Bacteroidales; family Bacteroidaceae; genus Prevotella. The sequence continues at coordinate 68,901 of JAGCRH010000132.1, read as the reverse complement.
GGGCTTCGAGGATGGCCAACAGTTTTTCATCGTTGGTGGTCTTACGGAGCGCCCACATGATGATGGAGGAGAAGAACAGAGAGATGAAGTAGTAGAAGTTCAGACCGCTGGAATAGTCGTTGAACATAAAGAAGAACATAAGCGGCATGAGGTACATCATGTATTGCATATACTTCATCTGCTCGGCCTGTGCACCCACCATCTGGTCCTTTTGCTGACGCATGGTAAACCATGAATAGAGAATGTTGGAACCGCAGAACAACAGACAGGAAAGTGACAGGTGGTCGCCGATGCCCCAGATATGTGAACTCCATGACACGATGGGATCGTAGGTGGCCAGGTCTTCCATCCAGAGGAACGACTGTCCACGCAACTGAATGGCGTTAGGCACGAACCAGAACATGGCAATCCAGATCGGCATTTGGATGAGCATAGGCAGACAGCCACTGAGCGGTGAGACCCCGTACTGCGAGTACATTTGCATCATGGCCTGTTGTTTCTTCATCGAGTCTTCGGGCTTGTCGTACTGCTTGGTGGCTTCGTCGAGTTTCGGTTTCAGTACGCGCATCTTGGCCGATGACATATAACTCTTCTTTACCATCGGGAAGGTAATGGCCTTTAGCAAGAGCGTGATCAGGATCAGCACGATACCCATCGAGAAGCCCCATGAGGCCAGCCAGTCGAACACATAGAGTGTGAACCAGCGGTTGATGAGGCGGAAGAGCCACCAGCCAAGGTTGACGAGTTGCTCTAAGTCGAGATCCTTGCCAAACAGACTCTGCTTCTCCACATCCTGGATGAGACGGAAGTCGTTGGGACCGATATACATTTCAAACTCCGAAGGCTTCTGACCAGTGGGATCGAAGGCGGTCTTGAGTTTGGCATCAAACTGTTTCAGATAGCCCGACTCCTTGTCATCCTGCACACTGCTGAGTTTGGCTCCACCGGAGAAATTGTCCTTTGAGATAAGCGCCACACTGAAAAACTGGTTGCGGAAGGCTACCCAGTCGAGGGTCTCTTCGATGGTCTCGGTCTTGTCGCTCGTCTCAGACAAGTTGTCGGTAGAACCGTCGTGGGCCTCCTTATAGAACAGACCCGTATAGCGATTCTCGAAATAGTAGCCCTTCTCCTGCTGACGACTGTGGTCACTCCACTCGATATCCATCTCCTTATAGGTCGGGGCGAAGATGCCACTCAGTCCGTTGGCTGTCAACGAGAAGTGCAACAGGTGGTCAGGACCGAGTAGGTAGTCCAGTACGATACTGCCGCCATCAGCCGTCTGGGCTGTCATCGTGACGGTAGAATCACTGACGTTCGACGGGGTGAAGAACAGATCCTGGGTAATGATATTATCCTGTTTGCCGGCCAACAGGAAATTCATCTGTTGGTCTTTGGCGTCGAAGAGGGTCACGTCCTGATTACCGTCCTTATCGGCGAAACCCTTGATAACGGCCTTGCTGATGGTGCCGCCCTTGGTCGAGAAAGTGAGTTCCACCTTCTGGTTTTTCAGCACGATATCCTCGTTGGTGCCGTTGAGGGCTGCATAGAACAGGGCGGTAGTATCACCCTGTGCGGCTGCTTCGGCTTCTGCCTTACGGGCAGCCTCGGCCATTTTCTGCTTGGACTCCTTGTCACGCTGTACGGCTGCGATGCTGTCCTGCTGGTGCTGGTAGGCTTCAATCTCCTCCTGCGAGGGCTGATTGTACCAACTGAAACCAATGAGCACCACTGCAATTAATACAAATCCGATAATAGTGTCTTTATTCATTTTTAATGCTTTTGTTTCCTTAATTTATTAATGTATTTACAATCAAGGTGCAAAGGTACTAAAAAAATAAGAAAAAATGCTATGGCGGCAGCAAATTATTCACTTTTCACTTTTCACATTTCACTTTTTTATGTATCTTTGCACCTAGTTATGAGAAAACTTACATTATTTTTCGCGGCAGTCTTAGTGCTCAGCGCAAGCGCCGCACAGGAGAATGACAGTAACGACGGACGGTATTACCGTCTGTTCGCGCCGCTGACATTTTATCACAATGTAGCCGATAAGTCGTTGGCTCTTAACTCTGAATCGGCCGGTAAGGATCAGGTGGCGGATGCCGTAGATGCTGCCCTGCTCAATGTTTATCTAAATCGCCCTGACTTGGTGGAGAGCAATGAGTCGGAACTCCAGGAGACTGGTGGTATCCGCGAGGATGTGGATCAGCCCATCGAACAGAAGGTGGAATATGTCCAACGGGTGGAGGCGCCTGTCATCGATACGCCTGATGACGCCCCCATTGGCGTGGTCGTTGAAAAACCCAAGTTCTGGACTAAGAAGGGGGATGGCTTTCTGCAGTTTATGCAGAATTTTGTGTCTGCCAACTGGTACAAGGGCGGTGAGTCTAACTACTCGATGGTGGGTGCTCTGACACTTGAGGCAAATTATGATAATAAGAATAAGTGGAAGTGGGACAATAAACTGGAGATGAAACTTGGTTTCCAGCGCACCCGTACTGATTCGGTACATAAGTTCAAATCAAACGAAGACCTGATTCGTTATACGGGTAAGGTAGGCTTGGAAGCAACGAAAAAATGGTATTATACCCTTCAGTTGCTTGCCTATACCCAGTTTACGAGAGGTCTTAAGGCCAATGACGAAAAGACTTATTCAGACTTTATGTCCCCATTCAACCTGAACCTTGGTCTTGGTATGGACTATAAGGTAGAGGCTTTTGACAAGAAACTGACAGGAACAGTCAACTTGTCGCCTATTGCCGTGAACTATCGTTATGTGGACCGTTCCTATTTCAACGGGACGGACTGGTTCCCTTCGCGTTATGGTATAGACAATGGGAAACATTCGTTACTTGATGTCGGTTCTCAGGTGACTGCCGATCTGGAATGGAAACTGAACGAGGTGATCAAATGGAAGAGTCGTTTCTATGCCTTTACTTCTTATAAGCGTATGGAGATAGAGTGGGAAAACACCTTTGCCATTCAGGTCAGTAAGTATATCAGTGCCAATATCTTCCTATATCCCCGTTTCGACGATGCAGGCATGAGGGATGACGATCATGGCTACTGGCAGTTTAAGGAATATAGTTCGATAGGTTTCAACTATACATTCTAAAACGAAATGCCCCGCTCATCAGCGGGGCATTTCGTTATTCTTTTGCTTCAGTCATATCTCCTTCGATATAGAGGCGGGTCATTTCTACTTTTCCATTGGTACGTACCGTGATGGATTTCTTGAAGTGTCCGGGGAACTTACCAGTGCCATTGTAGGTTACCTTGATCTCTCCCTTCTCACCGGGGTTGATAGGGGTCTTCGTGTATTCTGGCACGGTACAACCACAACTGGCTACTGCTTGGTTGATAATCAGAGGTGCATCTCCAACATTCGTAAAGGTAAACACACAGGTCACCACGGGATCTTTCTCTGAGAATGTACCGAAGTTATGCGTCAGTTTGTCAAACTTAATCTCTTGGGCCATCGCGGAAGTCATTCCGCAGATGAGCATCAATGTCATAACTAGAATCTTCTTCATATTCGAATAGTTTTTAATGAATTTCTGCGGCAAAGATAATAAAAAAATGATAAATGATAAGTGATAAATGATAAATTCGCCATTTATTTCACAGAAATTATGTAATTTTGCACCTCAAATGAATAAATAGCAATTAAATATGTATAGAAGTAAGACTTGTGGAGAACTTCGGTTCTCAGATGCCGGCAGCATAGTAACACTCGCCGGATGGGTGCAGCGGAGTCGTAAGATGGGTGGTATGACCTTCGTCGATCTTCGTGACCGTTATGGACTGACGCAGTTGGTTTTCAATGAGGCTGATGATGCTGAACTCTGTGAGCGTGCTAACAAACTGGGCCGTGAGTTCTGTATTCAGGTCAAGGGTGAGGTCAGTGAGCGTCAGAGCAAGAACCCGAAGATGCCAACGGGTGATATCGAGATTTTGGTAAAAGAATTGAACGTGTTGAGCGAGAGTCAGACACCTCCCTTCACCATTGAGGATAATACCGATGGCGGTGATGATATCCGTATGAAATACCGTTATCTGGACCTTCGTCGTGCAGCCGTCCGTAAGAACCTTGAGTTGCGTCACCGTATGACCATCCTGATCCGTAACTTCCTCGATGGCAAGGACTTCATCGAAGTAGAGACACCAATCTTGATTGGTTCTACACCAGAGGGCGCTCGCGACTTTGTGGTTCCTTCCCGTATGAATCCCGGACAGTTTTATGCCCTGCCTCAGTCGCCCCAGACATTGAAGCAACTCCTGATGGTGTCAGGCTTCGACCGTTATTTCCAGATTGCCAAATGTTTCCGTGATGAGGACCTTCGTGCCGACCGTCAGCCAGAGTTTACGCAGATTGACTGTGAGATGTCGTTTGTGGAACAGGAAGATGTGCTCCAACTCTTTGAGGATATGGCCCGTCACCTCTTTAAGGAGGTACGTGGTGTGGAACTGCCCCCATTGCAGCGGATGACCTGGCATGAGGCCATGCGTCGCTTTGGTTCCGACAAGCCCGACCTTCGTTTCGGTATGGAGTTCGTGGAACTGATGGATGTGCTGAAAGGCACGGGCACCTTCCCCGTCTTTAATGATGCCAACTATATCGGTGGTATCTGTGTGCCTGGCTGTGCTAACTATTCCCGTAAGCAACTCGATGAGTTGACAGACTTTGTAAAGCGTCCGCAGGTAGGTGCCAAGGGTTTGGTCTATGTGAAGTTCAATGAGGATGGAACAGTCAAGTCGAGCATCGACAAGTTCTATACGCCCGAAGTATGGGCAAAGGTGAAGGATGCCATGGGTGCCAAAGATGGTGACCTCGTACTCATCCTTTCTGGAGACAATGCCAATAAGACCCGCATCCAACTCTGTACCCTCCGTCTGGAGATGGGCGACCGTCTTGGACTGCGTGACAAGGATACCTTTGTCTGTCTGTGGATTGTTGATTTCCCGCTCTTTGAGTGGAGTGATGAGGAACAGCGTCTGATGGCAACTCACCATCCGTTTACCATGCCGAATCCGGATGATATTCCTTTGTTGGATACAGCCCCGGAAAAAGTTCGTGCTGTGGCCTATGACTTTGTCTGCAATGGTGTCGAAGTTGGCGGCGGTTCCCTTCGTATCCATGATGGAAAACTGCAGGAAAAGATGTTCCAGATTCTTGGCTTTACCCCCGAGCGTGCGATGGCCCAGTTCGGTTTCCTCATCAACGCCTTCAAGTACGGTGCACCGCCTCACGCCGGTCTTGCTTTCGGTCTCGACCGCTTTGTATCCTTGATGGCTGGCCTCGACAGTATTCGTGATTGTATCGCTTTCCCGAAGAACAATAGTGGCCGTGATGTGATGCTGGATGCCCCTGGTGAGTTAGACCCGAAACAACTGGAAGAGTTGCAGTTGAAGATTGACTTACATCAAGAATAATTGACATTTTGCTAAAAATGCCTAATAATCAGTCATTTGTATCAAAAATAAGTGTTACTTTTGCACTCGAAAAATTTGATAGAAGGATAAATCTTCAAACTAGAGTATTAATTTTATAAGTATTATGGCAGAAAAGAAAGCAACAGCGAAGAAGGCTACCGAAACAAAGGCAGTCGCCGCTAAGAAGACCACAACCGTTAAGAAGGCCGCTGCTCCTAAGGCAGCCGCTAAGTCTGTTCTCACCGTGAATGCTGAGAATGCTGGTTTTAAGGCAGGAGATGTTTATCAGGCTCTGGCAGCAGCAGGTAAGGCTCTCACCGTTAAGGAGATTGCTAAGGCTGCAAAGATTTCAGAGGAGGAGACTCTTCTTGGTCTGGGTTGGCTCTTCAAGGAGGGCAAACTTGCTAACGATGGAGAGAAAGTTACATTGGCATAAGTCCATTAACGTAGAATAAAAGAAGGTCGGTAAGCACTGGTTTTACCGACCTTTTTTAGTCATTATGACATACGACCGTCAGATACTGCAGATTCTTACCGAGGTAGGAGAGAAGGGCATCAACATCCAGTTGTTGGTCAAGCATCTCTATAACATGAACTCCACCTTGTTTTCTTCGCCAGAGATAGAAGAGATCCGGTCTTATGTCCAGCAGTATCTTCTGAAAAACTCCAAATCTGCCCAGTCACTGATAGAAAGTACGGGTCGTCGTGGCTATTACCGTCTGAACACCCAGAATAATGCCGACGCCCGTCAACTTCTGTTGGCGTTTCGTGAACCTGCGGCAGAAGAAAAAGAAGAGAGACCCTCGGTGGATCTCTCATTGAGTCTATTTGACTGATTTCTATTTCTAGTCAGATTTCCTTATAGACGTCCTCGTATAATTCCAGCAACTGTTCTGCTGTCTGTCGCCAGGAGAACAGCGAAGCCTGATGCAGTCCTATTTCTTCCTGTCGGCTATAGAACTCTTGATCATTCTCTAATTGCAGCATCTTCTCTGTAATCTCGTCAGGATTCTCCGGGTTGATCAGGATGGCATTCGGTCCTCCGATTTCCGGCATCGACGAGGTGTTGGACGTGATGACTGGTGTGCCACAGGCCATTGCCTCCAACAGCGGGATACCGAAACTCTCCCTCAGTGATGGGTAGAGAAATGCGAAGGCATTATTATATATATAAGGTAAGTCCTTGTTCTCAATATAGCCGGGCATGACAATCATGTCACGGATATTCTCAATATGATTCCGTTCAATGATATAATTCAGGTACTGTTTGTCGAGATCCGCCATCAACAACTTCCGCTTGACATCCGATTTCTCTAAATATTTAGAGTAGGCAATGAGCGTCCGTTCTGTATTCTTTTTTGGATCAGTATTGCCAAGGAAGAAGAAATAATCAGGATCATCGATGTATTTCCGGTAGACAGACTCTATATCCTCTAAAGACATGAACCAGTCTGTGTAGCCGTTGTAGATCATGGCAATTTTCTCCTCCGGAATGCCAAGCGTATTGACAATGTTGTTTTTTTCAAAGTTCGATACTGTAATGATACGCTTACATTTCTTAAGGATCTTAGGTACCACCATCTTGCGGTAGTACCAGCCCATGTTCTGGTAGATGGACTCGTTCATCCGGTCCCTTGGTTCCAGGAAGATAATGTCATGAAGCGTCAGGATGATTGGGACCTTGCACCAGAGGGGTGCCGTATTACTCGTACAATGCAATACGTCAAGGTTCAATTCTCTGACAGCCATTGGCAGGGAATACTGCTCCCAAAGGGGATAAATGCCATTGCCAATCTCAAAAACATGAACATTGTGCGAGTCTTGAAGACAGCGATCTTCGCCCGGAGCCACAAACACAAAGTATTCATTCTTAGTGTCCATCTTCTGAAGTTCCTTAACCTCTTGCAACACCACATAGTCCATGCCGTGCTTGTTTTTTCTGAAAATCCTCTGTGCTTCAATTCCGATTCTCATAATGTCTTGATTATTTTAGCGGGCACGCCAGCCACCAGTGTGTGTGGCGGCACGTCCTTGGTTACTACTGCGCCAGCGGCTACCACCGAGTGATCTCCTATCGTCACGCCAGGCAGGATGACAGCATTGGCTCCAATCCAAATATCATCTCCAATGGTAACGGGATTTGTCGATACCCCCTGTTCATCAATCCTCAGACCTTTTTCTGTGAAGTTGTGGTTGAGTGCCGTGACTGTGATGCCCTGAGCCAGATTCACATGACTGCCAATCGTCACTGGCCCGATTACTGTGTTGTGCAGTCCTACCCGAGTATGGTCGCCGATGATAACATCCCCCACGGCATTATTAATACAACCATATGACTCTACAACACTATAATCGCCCAATGAAAATTTGCGGTAGGGTGGAGTGTCCATTCGTACAGAACGATGAATCTTCGAGTGTTTCCCCCGGTGCTGATAGAGCGGTGCCAGCATGCGGACATACCATCTCGGTCGTGTCTGCACGGGGTTCATGATCAGCCAGTCCACCAGCCTCTTCAACCTCGGATTGTTCTTGAATTTCCCTCTGATCTCCTCGTTATTCATCGCGATTCATTACTTTTGTCGATGCAAAAATACTAAAAATATTTGGATTTATCAAATAATATTTGTACATTTGCAAAAAATATATGTTATTTATGCAAGACAGGCCATTAAAGATAGTCTATTGCACACCTGCATTGTATATGGCTGGTGGTGTTGAGCGGGTCTTAACATTAAAGGCCAATTACTTTGTGGAGTATTTGGATTATGATATCACCATTATTTTGACAGAAGGGAAAGACAAGCCTCTTTTCTATCCTCTCTCAGACAAGATAAAGGTGATTAATCTCGATATTAATTTTGAGCAATTGTGGACTTGTTCTTTTGCAAAGAAAGCATTTGTTTATCTGAAGAAACAGCGCATTTTCAAAAAGAAATTAACTAATGAACTGATGCGTATTCGCCCAGATATTACTATAAGTTTGCTTCGTCGAGAGATTAACTTTATCAATGAGATAAAAGACGGCAGTAAAAAGATAGGTGAACTCCATGTGAATCGTGCAAACTATCGTAATTTTGAGGCAGGAGATTCAAATGCGATAAAGAATATATTTGCCAAATATTGGATGCGTAATTTGGTTTCACATCTGAAGAGATTAGACCGTTTTGTCGTTTTAACAGAAGAAGACAAAGCCTCATGGGAAGAGTTGGATAATGTGGAGGTTATTCCTGATCCTTTGGCATTTGATATTGATAAAGTTAGTCCGTTGACGAATAAACGTGTCATTGCTGTCGGACGATATGTCTATCAGAAAGGTTTTGATTTGTTACTTCAGGCATGGGCTAAGGTTGAAAAACAGCAAAATGATTGGGAATTGGCCATCTATGGTATGGGTGACCGTACGCCTTATGAACAAATTATAGAAAAACAGCATATTGACCGAAACAGATGTCATCTGAATGGCCCGACAGACGATATTAAACAAGAGTATTTGAATAGTTCTTTGTTCGTTTTTAGTTCTCGTTTCGAAGGCTTTGGTATGGTACTGATTGAAGCAATGGCTTGTGGTCTCCCTGTCATTTCATTTGATTGTCCCTGCGGTCCCAAGGATATTGTTTATCATCAGGAGGATGGCTTTTTAGTTGAGAATGGTAATATTGAAAAACTAGCCGAGTATATGATATACCTAATGCAAAATAATGAAAAAAGGAAAACGATGTCGGAGAATGCTGTTAAGAATGTGAAAAGATTCAGGATAGAGCAAATTGCTCAGCAGTGGAAGTCATTATTTGAGGGATTGTTAACATGCAATACGAAGTAACCATAGGAATTCCTGTTTATAGGGCGGTTGACTACATAGAAAAAACAATGGAGTCTGCTCTTGCTCAGACATTTTCTAGTATAGAATATCTTGTTATTAATGATGGTAGTTTAGATGGCTCTATTGATATTGTTGAACGTTTACAGCATGAACATCCACGAGGTAATGATATACGCATCCTTTATAACGAACAGAATAGTGGAGTTGGCGTGACACGTAATCGGATATTAGATGTGGCGAAAGGGCGTTACATTTATTTTTTGGATTCAGATGATTTAATTGAGCCAGACACAATCCAGAGCATGCATGAAAAGATAGATGAAAGACAGGCAGATGTGGTGTATGGTTCATTAGACCGGGTAGATATGGTCAAAGATTCACCAATCCAATCTTATGTTTTACCAGATGTCTTTTTGTCTTCTGATGATGAGATGGCTCTTTATGCATTTAAAAACTATAGTTCTTTCCAGATTTCTGTATGTAACTGCCTGATGAATGTTGAATTCCTTCGTTCTAATCGGTTACGCTTTATTGATGCCATATTTTGGGAAGATTTGGCGTTCACATACGAAATGGTGACAAAGGTCAGACGGGCTGTTCTCCTTTCTAAAATCACCTATCATTATTTGTGCCGTCCAGACTCTCTTTCACATTATCAGGATAGAGAACTATTGAATAAAACTGAGATTATGGATAATGTTTCCGTATTAGATTATCTCAAAGGAAAGAGTAAGGAAATTGGTGATAAAATATATCTTCCAGATTATTGCTATAATTTGGAGATGAATAGTTTTTATGTCGTGTGTTATATTTTAAAGTACTACCAGCGGATTTCTCCTGCAATATCATATTCAGTGATGAGAAGTATCCTTTCTTACCCGTTGGGAATTATGGAAATTCTACGATTCCGTCACAAACTGTTTGAGAATTTGTTCTTTTGGGTTTTGAGTCATCTTCCATCCTTTCTTTTTATTTTCGTTGTGAAGTTGTTTGGAAAGATAAAAAAGGCGATTTAAGATATGCGGATACTTTTCTTGGTTTATCATGGTTTTTCAGATCATAGTGGTATCTCTAAGAAAATCCACTCTCAGGTGAAGGGATTGCGTGAGAACGGTCACGAGGTTAGATTGTGCTATTATGGTTTCGCAGAGAATGGGCATAAATGTCGGTATGTGGACGATACCATTTTGAAGGATTATGGTACGGGACGCATCGCTGCAATTCGTCAACGCGTTGACTATAAGTGTATTTATGATTATTGTATTCGAGAAAAAATTGAGTTTATTTATGCTCGCAGTTTCATGAATGCGAGTCCATGGCTTACCAATCTATTTAAAAAATTCCAGCATGCAGGTATACATGCTGTCACTGAGATCCCGACATATCCTTATGACTCAGAGTTTAGTTCTCATATATGGAGGCAACCTTTCCGATTCATAGTTGATAAACGGTTTCGTCACAGCCTCTATCGATATATGGATGCCATGGTGACCTTTTCTGATGCAAAAGATATTTTTGGTCAGCGTACAATTAATATTAGCAATGGTGTGGACTTTGATAGCATACCGCTTCATGAGCCCAATATTGTCGTGCCTAATAATCAATTGCATTTAATTGGTGTGGCAGAAGTACACATTTGGCATGCCTATGACCGTCTGATAGCAGGTCTTGGGGAATATTATAGAAATGGTGGACAACGAGATGTCATTTTTCATATTGTTGGTGGTGTTCATCCTCATCAGATGTATGAGGACTGTGCTTATCATCCGGGATTTAAAAACATTATTGACAAATATGGAATACAAGATAAGGTCGTTTTCCATGGACAACTTTTTGGCGATAAGTTGACAGATGTTTTCAATCAATGCCAATTTGCTATAGGTTCCCTTGGACGCCATAGAAGTGGTATCACAGTTATTAAAACGCTGAAGAACCGTGAATATGCCACTCGTGGCATGCCTTTTGTTTATAGTGAACAAGACAGTGATTTTGACCAGCAGCCCTACGTTTTAAAAGTTCCTGCCGACGAGTCACCTGTAGATATTCAGCAAATCATTGATTTCATGAATCATTTCACGATGAAACCTGAGGATATTCGCAAAACGGTGGAACATTTGAAGTGGAAAACCCAGATGCAACGAGTTTTGGATGCTATTTTTTGTGATTTCTTGGTGGTTTAGTGGTTTATTCGTATCTTTGCACAATAAAATATATGGATTATGAAAGCAATTGCTCTTGATGAACTGAGATCCGTTCAATTGGATTTATTACAGAAGACCGCAGACTTTTGTGAGAAAAACGGTCTTAGATATTTCTTATGTGGTGGAACACTCATTGGTGCTATTCGTCACAAGGGTTTTATTCCTTGGGATGATGATATTGATATCGCTATGCCCAGGCCGGATTATGATCAGTTTGTGAAGACATTCAACCAGCCAGATAACTATTATCAAGTGGTGAATCTGGATATTAACCCAGACTATGCGTATTCTTTCGCAAAAGTGTATGACAATCGTACAATTATGAATGAACTCCATTATCCTGGAGATACTTTCGGAGTTTACATTGACGTATTTCCTGCAGATGGCGTTAATGAAGTGACTCAAATAAAAAAGATAATGTTACTTCATAAGTTTCTTAACACAAAGAAGGCAAATTATTATCATAGGACGTTTTCAAAAAAAATCATTAATACTTTCGGTAAATTGTTGTTGCTACCATTCTCTGCCCATAAGATTGCAGAATGGATGGACAACGAGGCACGCAAGTATGCATTCGGCAGTGTTCCTATGGCTGGAGTGATTGCAAATCCCTTGGGCGTTGGAGAAATGGTTGACAAATCAGTCTTTGATAGTGACATCTATCAGGAGTTTGAAGGAAGAAGATTTCGAGTCCCAATAGGCTATGATACATGGCTTAGGAGTATTTATGGTGATTATATGCAGTTACCACCAGAAGAGCATAGAGTTACACACCATACTTTCGAAGCATGGTGGAAAGATGGAATCCAAAAATAACGATTAATAAACTATATTTATGAATATCGCGCTTATTATTGCCGGCGGATCAGGGAATCGTATGGGACAGGACATCCCCAAACAGTTTATGTACGTAGAAAATGCTCCAATTATTATCCATACTCTTCAATGTTTCCAGCAGCATCCAGACATTGCACTTATTGCTGTGGTATGCCTGACAGGATGGGAGACGGTCTTACAGAGTTATGCAAATCAATACAGAATAACAAAATTGAAGTATATTTTTCCTGGAGGTAATTCAGGAATGGAGTCTATACACAATGGTATTTTCGGATTGAAGGAGGCCGGTTGCTCTGATGATGATTTGGTGCTGATTCATGATGCTGTCCGACCTTTGCTATCACAAGAAATAATAAGTAGTAATATTGCGATATGTAAGTCATATGGCTATGCAATAACGGGAATCAAATGTCGGGAGGCGATTTTGGAAAGCAAAGATGGTTTTTCATCTACTACTAGTATTCCTCGTGATATGTTGGTTCGTACGCAGACACCACAGACTTTTACATTGAAGAATATTATAGATGCTCACAAAGAAGCAGAATCCAAAGGCATTACAGAATCTGTGGCATCTTGTACTTTATGTGCAGAGTTGGGAAATCGGGAAATGCATATAGTTCCGGGATCAGAGAAGAACATTAAGGTTACAACAGTAGAAGACCTTGAAATCTTGAAGGCCTTGATGCACACGACAAAAGATCAATGGCTAAAATGAATACTTATCGCGATGATATCCAAAAAATCTTTTATGAGAATTTACCTTGGCACAAACTCTCAGGTACGAATATTCTCGTAACAGGTGCGACAGGGTTAATTGGTAGTACATTGGTTGAAGTCCTGATGTCTAATCCACGTCGTGATTATTCCGTATATGCTTCAGGTCGGAATACGGAGAGAGCCAAGAAACGATTTGAGAGTTATCTCTCCATGGATTCATTTCATTTTGTAAAGTATGATGTATTGTTGCCACTTCAAAATGATGTAGAGTTTGATTATATTATTCATGCCGCCAGTAATGCAAGTCCTAATGCCTTTTCAAAGAATCCCGTAGAAATAGTCAAGGCCAATATTATGGGGGTTTCCAACTTGATGGAATATGGGTTAAGTCATGGTATGAAGAGGTTCTTATATGTTTCTTCCGGAGAAATATATGGCGAAGGCGATGGTCGTGTTATTTCCGAAGAGTATAGCGGTTATGTTGATTGTTTGAGTCCTCGTTCTTGCTATCCGTCCTCGAAAAGAACGGCTGAAACATTATGTGCTTCGTATGCTGTTGAATATGGTGCTGATATTGTGATAGCCCGGCCTTGTCATATTTACGGACCTAATTATACAGAGTCAGATAATCGTGTTTACGCACAGTTTATCAGAAACATTCTCAACGGAGAGGATATCGTTTTGAAGAGTTCTGGAGAGCAACTCCGTTCTTGGTGTTATGTTGTTGATTGCGTATCAGCCCTTTTGTACATCTTATTGAAAGGGAAGTCTGGTGAGGCATATAATGTTGCGGATTCCAATTCTGTCTTGACGATTAGACAGTTAGCGGAGACGTTGGCAAAGATCGGGAAAACGAAGATTATCATGGATGTACCATCTGAAACGGAGAAGAGAAATTTTAATCCTGTGTCCAAGTCCGTTTTCTCTGTTGACAAATTGGAGAAACTTGGTTGGAAAGTCTCAGAGGATATGAACGAGAAGATGAGGAAAACAGTAGAACATTTGAAGAGTTTTTTATTATGACTATTTCTGTAATAATACCTGTTTATAAAGTTGAAAAATACATTCGTCGGTGCCTCCAGTCTGTGATAGATCAGGAAAGTGAAGACTATCAAATAGAATGTTTGATCGTTGATGATTGCTCACCCGATGACAGTATGAGTATTGTTAACGACATGATAGACAATTATGAGGGAACCTCCATTTCATTTAAGGTAATCAGACATGAAGTAAATAGAGGATTATCAGAGGCTCGCAATTCAGGGATTAGGGAATCAACGGGTGATTATCTGTTCTTTATTGATTCGGATGATTTCATTCTTGAGAAATCATTTAAATGTTTTGTTTCATATGCCATAAGATATCCTTATGTGGATATGATAATGGGTAATTCTATGAGTATTGAAGAGAATTATTTGTCAAATACGCCAATAAACAATAATGATAGTCATATATGTTTGATAGAGGACAAAAAAATAATAATGCAAAATGTTCTCAGGCGCAAAATAAGTCGTACGGCGTGGAATAAATTTGTTCGCCGAACATTAGTGATTGATAATGATCTGTTTTTCGATGTCGGACTACTTTATGAGGATGTGACGTGGACTTATCGGCTATTTTCATGTGTAGCCTCTATTTTGATTATTCCAGAATTAACTTATATCTATGAGAATAATCCTACTTCTATTATTCATACACCTAATGAACGTGCCAATAAGATGGTATGGAGTTTTGTCTTTATAACTGATTTCCTAATAAACCATCCGCCTGTGATTGATGGTCATAGAAAACTTTTTGTAGAACACCGGCTTTTTGTATATCACTGGATGCTTAGAACAATAGATCTCGTTGAACATTTTGGGGGTGAACAACAGACCTGTATGAAACTCAAAATGATAAAGCGAAAGTTGTTATGGAGTTCTGTATGTCATGTCCGTCCTTTTATGGCCATTCTTTTTCTTACACTATTTAAACCTTTCTGCAAGTTAGTGAAATTGAACGTTTTTCGTGCTAATGTTTATAGATTAGATTATTTTGTATATAAATTATCTTAGTTTTGTGTTATGATAATGAATTTAGATGTGTTATGCCAACTCTTGGAAGAGCGACTATTGCCATTGATTGATCGCGATTATGTATTTCTGGATTTGCCATATCACCCTAATGTCGGTGATTCTCTAATAGCATCTGCAGCCATAATATTATTAAAGAAGGCTCCATACCGTTGTTTATATTGTTCTTCTAGTTATACATTCGATAAAAGAAAGATATCAAAAAACACCTTGATATTATTCAATGGAGGTGGTAATTTTGGCGATTTGTGGAGAGACTACTCTATTTTTAGAAATAAAATTATTTCTGAACACCCAGAGAATCATTTTCTTATTTTTCCTCAGAGTGTTTCTTATCTTGATAAAAAGAACTTGGATGAGGATGTCAAGATCTATTCATTGTGTGGCAAGCGTATGACCATTTGTGCAAGAGATAGAGATTCATTCGAAGTCTTAAGGAAACATTTTGTAAATAATAATATATTACTTGTCCCAGACATGGCATTTTATACGGATAGAAGGCTTTTAAAACCGAAATCTGGTGAAGGTAGAGTGCTGTTTCTCAAAAGAAGAGATAAAGAGTTTGTTTCAAATTCAAAATATGATATTGTTCCAGATAATGCCGAGATTCATGATTGGCCAACATTGGAAAACAAAATGTTAAGATTCTACGGGAAATACTTGAGGTTTATACAACTTTCAAGAACTATCTGGTGGTATCCGAGAACTTTTTTGCATGTTGAGGATTATATATGGCAAAAACTAATCATACCTTATTATTTGCGAAGTGGTATTAGATTTGTTAACAAATATGATATAATCTACACAACTCGCCTACATGTGGCTGTTCTTGCAGTACTGCTCAATAAACAGGTGTATTTCTTTGATAACTCTTACCACAAAAATTCTGCATTGTATAATACATGGCTAAAAGACTTTCCAAATGTTAAGTTTATGGAATAGTCTTTTCTCAAATTGAAAAGGGAGATCATTATGGAGGTAATGAAACGTTTTATTGATATTCAAGTTCCGGTTACTACTTGTACGCTAAGGTGCCATTATTGCTATATTACACATAACAGATTGTTTGATAATAAACTTCCGACCTTCAAATATGATGTTGAGACATTCCGAAAGGGATTGTCTAAGGAACGTCTTGGAGGCATCTGTATGATAAATCTATGTGGAGGAGGTGAAACTTTACTTCCGCCCGAGATGCCTAAATATATTAGGGCATTGCTTGAAGAGGGGCATTATGTGATGGTAGTAACAAATGCTACAGTAGACAGGGCTTTTAATGAGATGGTTGAATGGCCAATGGAACTATTGGAACGTTTGTTCTTTAAGTTCTCATATCATTTTCTTGAGTTGAAGAAACGTAACTTGTTTGAAAGGTTTTTTGCCAACATTAGGAAAATGAGGGATGCTGGTGCTTCGTTCACATTGGAAGCAACACCTTCTGATGAGTTGATTCCATATATTGATGAGATGAAGGCTTTGGCTGTAAAGGAAGTAGGTGCAGTGTGTCATGTAACAGTAGCGAGAGACATGCATAATAGGTCGATTATCCCGATATTGACAGAGATGTCTTTAGAAGACTATTATAAGACATGGAGTGTGTATGATTCAGAGTTGTTTAAGTACAAGTTTTCTGTTTTCTCACAGAAGCGTGAAGAATTTTGTTATGCTGGTGATTGGACGCTATATTTGGATATGGGGTCTGGAATTCTTCATCAGTGTTATTGCTCACTCTTCAATCAGAATATTTTTGACGATGTGACAAAGCCAATTAGGTTTAAGGCCATTGGCCATTATTGTCAGCAACCTCATTGCTATAATGCCCATGCATTTCTAACATTTGGTGCCATACCCGAACATAAGGCTCCTACCTATGCCGCTTTGAGGAATCGATCCTGTAGCGATGGTTCGGAATGGCTAAAACCCAATATGAAAGAGTTTATGGAATGTCGTTTGAAAGATACTAATCAAGAATATTCAAGTCGGGAAAAAAAGAACACAGATTTTGAAATGTGGTTTAGGGAAAAATGGACCCATTTGAGAACGAGGATAGAGAGTAATCAGACAACAAGGAATATGTATAACACAATCAAAGGATATCTCAGATAACTATTGTGGTCTTATCCGTTGAGTATCTGTTCGAACAATTCTTTCCACTTGTTCATGATGACATCTACGTCAAAGGTCTTCGATTTTTCTATCGCTGCTTTTGAGAATTGTTTTCTCAGATTTTCATCTTCAATCAGACGGCAAAGTCTATCAGCAAAGATTCTGATTTCACCATCATATACCAAAAAACCATTGTTCGCATCATTGATAATACTTCCAGGCCCAAAAGGACAATTAAAAGCAACGCATGGTACACCATGTTTCATGGCTTCAAGTAACACCAGTGAAAAACCTTCAAAATATGAAGTGACAGCACATATAGAACTGGTGGCATATTCGTGACTAATGTTAGACATGACGTTGTGAAAGGTCAAGTTTGGGGCTTTACATAATTTTGCTAAGGCTATTAAGGTGTCATGCATGCTCCCCTCTCCATATATGTCTAAGTGCCAGTCTGAATGTTTGGAAGAGACAATTCTCCATGCTTCTATCAATCTTCCAAATCCTTTTTCCCATGCCAAACGTCCAACCGCGATTACACGCTTTGAAGTACAGTCGGTATATTGGCTAATTGGCATAGTTGAGAAGTTGGGAATCACCTCTGTCCGCTTTGCCCGTTTCCATAACATCTTGTCTCCTTCTGTTAATGTAATGACAACGTCTGCATTACGTTCTATAGTTCTAAAATAAAAGAATTCGTAAATATTGAAAAAAACTCTAGTTAGAAAAGATCGATCCAATCCTGTATCACGGATTGTGTTATACCTGACTTCATGACACTCTATTACTTTTTTTGCTTTGCATTTTATGGTACTTACATAATTGGATTTGAATCGGGATACTCCTATCAGAATGTCTGGATTTATTTCTAGCACAACGTTTTTAATACTTTTCTTCAATAACCTGTTCATTTGCCATTTTACCCATAATCTCTTAGGATATTTGTATTTATATTGAGAAAAGAATGGGATCTCGAGATGGATTTGTTTGATATTCTTAGATAGATGAAAAAAGTTATTTTCATTTGTACGCTGAAAGCATGTAATAATAGTAACATTATACCCATAACGTTCAGAAAGATAGTTTGCCTTTTCTGTTATCATTCTTTCTGTACCACCTGCAACTGCCATTGTGGAATAAACGTATACTATTTTCATTATAATCTGGAATTTAATGGATGAATGTTCTTATTTTCGACAAATGGTGGCATAAAAATATCGCAAGTGAATAAACCAATGAGGTAGGTAATGATACATATAGGATTCCAGTTTCTGTTTTGTACCATTTCTGAACCATAAATCAGGCGCTTGGTACTTTAAGAAATCAATGATTTCTATTCTTTCAGACTGTTTCTTGATCTTGTGAACGGTAATCCAAATTATCATGGAAAACGAGGTGTAGACATCTTCTCGAAGTTTTTCTTGTATTTGGGGGGAAAGATATTCAAGACGTGTCAGTTCCCAAGTCTTGGCGATGGCTGTACAGAAATCCTTCGCTTTTTTTATATTAAAGGAATATGTGGCAGATTCGTGTCCCTTTCTATAAATGTTTAACAACCATGATGTCCTGATACACTTTTGGGCTTTCAAATAACATTCATGTGTGAAGGGTACATCCTGGATGTAGATGCCAGGTACAAACGTTAATTTTTTATCTATCAGGAATTCTCTTCTGTAGAGCGTACGCCATACAAAACAATGGTACGGATTAAGATCTTGTAAGAATAACTCTTCGCCCGTTTTTTCTTTGTATTCTAATTTTGTTTTTTGTAACAGGGAAGTATTGGTCTGCTCTATTTCCTCGTCAGTCATGCTCAGATAGTCTGCTACGACTAAGTCTGCCTGTGATTCAAGAGCCTTTTCGAGTAGGGGATTAAGACTGTTTTCTATAAGCAGATCGTCAGAGTCAGGCATCAGGATATATTCACCTTTTGCTACAGCGATGCCATTATTGCGGACGACTGACAAGCCTTGATTTTCCTGATTGATGATGGTGATGTTGTTATGCGTCTGAATGATATCTGCAATCATTTCCATGCTTCTGTCTTTAGTACCATCATTTATAATGATCAATTCAAAGTCTCTATCATTTAATCCTTGTTTGAAAATGCTTTCAAAACAAGGCCTGATATACTTTTCAACATTGTATACCGGAATAATGATACTCAGTTTAGTCATGTTGTTATTTTTTGGCAAAGATACGTTTTTTTTGTGAAAACTCCAAATAATTATCCAAATAATTAACGGAAAAGCCCTACAAAAGGATAACATTTGAATTCTTTTCTTTACAAAACACAAATTGTTTAACCCCTTTTAACACATCAGTCTTTCGTAACTCATTAAAATAATGTAACTTTGCAAAAAATATTCTATTCTCAACAACGGGTATACCAATCATTGATGATAGATCGTCTGATAAACTGGTTATATGATCACAGGGGAAGATTATTTCTTCTGCTATGTTCTCCTCTTTTATTGTATGCTTTCTTATGGTTGTCAGATAAATACGATGAGTTGTTGGAGGTTAGCCCAGAACATCCGGCATACCCAATTCCCCCGAAACATCTGGATGATACATTGCGTGTTGCCGTCATCGGTGACAGTTGGGCGGAAATACATGCAAGCCTGGAGTGTGACACTATTTTTTGTCGTGTGGCCAAGTCGTTGACAACTAGCCCCGTAAAGTGTTTCTCGCGTGGGCATAGTGGTAAAATGACCAAAGAGATTTACAATGATATGTTCGCAGACAGGACGGTTGAACATGCCTGGGAGAAGGATTTCTGTACACAGCCGTTGTTGGAGCAGCATCCTGATTATTGTGTTATTATGGCAGGCATCAATGATCTTAGATTATTCCGCTCAACGGATTATTATACGGGTAATTACCGTCTGATAATCAGATTATTGCTGCGAAACGGTATACGTCCAGTCGTAATGGAAATGCCTGATGTAGATTTCTTGGGTTCTTTTGAGCGTAGAGTGTATTATGAACGATGGATGTTTCGCCTCCTGTCCGTTTGGACAGGGGTTGATTGTGGGAGTGCTCAAAAATACCGTGATGCGATGCATGATATGCTGAACAACACCAATCTGAAAGACAGTATCTTATTTATACCAGTAGATCATTGGAATGCAAAAGGCCTTGAAGGATATTTTTCTATATTTGTGGACGATAAGTTCCACTTAAACCTCCATGGTTATCAGATATTGGATTCATGCATGGCAACAGACATCATTAATGACTATAAAAGAAGAATAATTGAATAATATAAATGATATGGCTATTAAACGAGATTTGGCATTAGATTATGCAAAGGGCTTTGCCATCGTACTCATCGTATTGGGGCACTTGTATTTCTTTTCTGACAGACATGTGGATTCATGGGTTTTTACAATATGTAATACCATACAGATTCCCGTATTTATGTATATTAGTGGATTATTGGCACATCGGTCAATAGACAGGTATGGGTTCCGTCAATTAGTAGCGAATCGTGCTATTCGGCTTCTGCTACCTCTCTTGTCTTTTTATATAATTAAGGGCATTGGCTTACATTCGAAATTTGTTAACATCCCATTATCCGAATATAAACATGGTCTGTGGTTCTTGATTGTTCTTTTTGAATTTATGGTATCTTTGTCCTTTGTCAAGCGTCTGTCTCAGTTTACACGAGTTCCTGCTCCTATCATCAATGTTATTTGGTTTGGGTTGGTAACAATCTATCTGTATGTATTGCCAAGAGGAAACATCTTTAATATTCTATTTTGTGTAAATTTGTACTGGCATTATTATCTTTTCTTTATGATGGGCTATTATTCTTATAAACTGTATAGGTTTATGACATGGTATTATGTGCCGGTTTATTTGCTATTCTTCCTTGTATCTTTGTATTTCACCCACGTCCGTGGTATGAGGATGTTTGTGCCTATAGGCAATTTGTCCAGTCTGCTTTTATTGATAACGGTTTTCAAGAATGGGTTCAGGCCGTTTGAGTCTTTTTTCTCGAAACTCGGTGCTTTGTCGTTACAAATATATTTGTTGCATTTTACTATTTTGTTTATTGTGCTACCATATTTGCCAGTTATAGATAATCGCTGGATGGAGTTTGTTCTATATTTAGTTGTTGCATTTACTTTTATTTTTCTTTCAGTTGGTATCGCTAAGGTGTTGATGATTAGTCGAGTGTTGAGTTTACTGTTGTTTGGTATCAAAAACAAATAAATTTGGCTGTTGTTAATAATATATCATTCGAAAATTTTGTTATATTTGAACTAATTTGTATCTTTGCAAAAAAAAGTTGCTATGCCAAATTGGTATGATAAATACATGACTGTCTATGGGCGTCCGTTAAGTGAGGTGCCACAGGAGATAATTATTGATATAAGGGAACGTCTTCTTCGTATGCAGACTTCTGAACCATTGGTAAGTATTGTTGTTATTGCTTATAATGAAGAGTGTCGCTTGGCTGCTTGTCTTTGGTCGCTGAGTGAGTTACAAACTAAGTATCCAATAGAAATCTTGGGCGTTAACAACAATTCAAAGGACAGAACAGAAGAGGTCTTTAAGTCGTTTGGACTTCAATACTATAATGAGGTAAAGCAGAGTCCTGGTTTCGCTAGGAAGTGTGGCCTGGACCATGCTCGTGGCAAGTATTATTTTTGTATTGATGCAGATACGTTATATCCTTCAAGTTATGTTGAATTAATGATGGGGGTCTTGAAAAAACAGAATGTTTCCTGCGTTAGTTCTTTTTGGAGTTTTTTTCCAGACGAAAACCATTCTTCATTAGGGCTAAAGTGTTATGAATTTGTACGCGATATGTTCCTGTTCGTTCAGCATTTTAAAAGACCAGAATTATGTGTGAGGGGTATGGTCTTCGCTTTTAAGGTTGATTATGCTAGACAAGTACGAATTAGAACGGATATACGACGGGGGGAAGATGGCTCTTTGGCTTTGTCATTGAAGAAGTTTGGTAAAATATCCTTTTTGTATAATAGAAAGGCGAGACCTGTGACTGGTTATGGTACTATTGGTCAACAGTCTATATTGCAAAGCCTTATCGATCATGTTAAGATTCAGGGCAAAGGCATTACCCGAGTCTTCCGCTCGACGAATCACTATGAGGATTCGGAAGATAACCTGATAAAAAGGTAGTTTTATGAGGATACTCTATGTCTTTCGCTCCTTGGCTGTATGTGGGGGGATTGAACGTGTCTTGGTCGATAAGATGAATTATCTGTCATCCAAGTATGGTTACGAGGTCTATATGTTGACAACAGATCAAGGTACACATCCTATACCGTATTCATTAGAGAAAAAAGTACATCTCGAAGATTTAGGTATTAATATTTATCATCAATATAGATATCATGGAATAAAAAGATTACTTGTGGCAAGACGGTTGGCTCATCTTTATGAACAACGATTATCAGAAAGATTGCATACGATATGTCCAAACGTGATTGTCTGTACGATGGCAAATTCTCTTGATATCAATATTTTGGCAAGATTGAAAGGGAATATACCTTTGGTGGCAGAGTCACATTCTATTTTTCGTAAGACAATATGTCATGAGGGTCTGAAGAATAGATTCTTCAGTTTCATGTATCAGAAGGGATTGTCTAAAGCACAGGTAGTTGTTACTTTGACAGAGAATGACGCAATAGAGTGGAGTAAGGTCCATTCTTGCGTGAAGATTATTCCCAATATGGTGCATTTAAATAAAGGGGCTTTGTCTTCCCTTGATCAGAAAAATATAATATGGGTTGGACGTTTTGATTATCAGAAACGTCCGATGGAAATGATAGAGATATGGCAGAAGGTATATCCACAGTTTCCTGATTGGCATTTATACATATATGGTGAGGGAGAATTGCGTCAGGATTTGGAAAACGTTTCTTGTTCAATAGATATGAATATTCATATCTGCCAACCGACAGATAAAATATTTGATCGTTACCGTTCAAGTTCCGTCTTAGTGTCAACCTCATTATTTGAACCCTTTGGATTGGTTATTCCTGAGGCTATGAGTTGTGGATTGCCTGTTGTGGCTTACGATTGTCCTTATGGACCTGCATCTATTATCTCTGATGGCTTAAATGGTTTTTTGGTGAAGATGGATGATCAGGAGATTATGATTAGGAAATTGTGCATGTTGATGGATGACAGGTCTTTGCGTCAGAGGCTGGGACATTCCGCCTATGAGTCATCATTACGTTATTCTGACGAAATAATTATGCCTTTGTGGAAAAACCTTTTCAAGAGTCTATCCAGTCTTTAAATTCCGAATTAATGGGTTCTTTATTACATTTTTGCGCCCAAAAGATAGTGGGCCAGAAAAGGGCTGAGTCGGATGATTTTGCTCACTATCAGGCTGATGGCAAGTATGCATAGTGAAAGAAAAAGAATGACCATGACTTCAAGAACTTTGCTGTCATACTGTATGAGCCATGCCCCGAAACCTTGTAGACAGTGATAGGGAAGGAAGAAATAGTGTATCAGGTAGATGTCAAGCGTTCTTCTACCGATAAACTGGAGTGATTTCCCCAACCACTTGTCTTTTGTGAAAAGACATTCCTTTTTACGGAAGAATGTAAAGACAATTGTTGAAATTGCCATACCGGTTATCATATATGCCATGTATTCAAGTCCTTCGGTGTGATATACGATTGGGAATAGTGTCATGGTAAGGTAAAGTGCGATGATTATAATCAAAAATAGGACATTGTTTGTGAGAATAATAAAACCACTAAAGTGTTTCCTGACAAACGTACCAAACCAGAAGAATATGAAATGTCTGATTTTGACAAAACTTAAAAATCCCAAGAATGCTTTCCAATTACCTAATTCCTCGGAATAACCTGTACAGTATTTTGCATAGTAGAAGGATACAACTGATAAGAATAATACGGAAAGAAAAACGTATAACTCTCCCATACCAGTATTATTCCTATTGAATATAGTTTCGGCTCCAATGTAGAGAATGAAATATTCAAATAGGACGAAGGTGTACCAATAGCCTTTTTTGTCGCTGCCTAAAGATTTTAATTCCCAATAGTCAAAGATAATTAAGAACAGTGTCATAAATACTGCCATAGGGATAATCTGTACCATAAACTTCTTCTTTAGTACTTTTTTGATGGTATCTGAATTCCAAATTCTGTCTGCCTTGTAAAATACAAAGCCGCTGATAAAAAAGAACAGTGGCATTCGTACCCATTCGAGGATGTTATTAAAACCAATATAAGCATTGCCCAGACAATAACTGGGGATATGGAAATAGATTACCAGTATCATGGCAAATCCTCTCAGCGCATCAATATATTCTATTCTTTTAGTCTGCTTCATATTGTTTGTTGCTTGCCAATGAATATTGGAAAACGATGTTTAGCGAGGATCGTGAGGGGATAAAGCATGGTTATAACGAATAGGGTAGTGAGCAGAGCCTCGTACCATAGATAACCGGTCTTGTTTACTAGATGATTGATGATGCCAATCACAGGGAAGTGTAGTCCAATAACAACTAATGTGCCAATAGAAAGGTTGGTGATGAAGTTAAACCTGTATGTTGAGAGTAGTTTGCAACTATATAGAAATCCAAACAGGAAACAGATGTTGAACGGGTAGAATAAAAGTACATGTGGTATGGTTCTTCCTTCATATAAGTGCCAGTAGAAGAACAGGATGCTTAATATTATCAGAATAAAGCACCCAATCAAATTCTTGTGGAAACAAACATTATTAAACATACCACTTCTTCCCATAAAATATCCAATATAGTAATAGGGAAGACGTCTGAAAATACCTACAGGTGTCATGGCATGAACAAATACCCATTGTTTATTGGCGGCATAAAAGAAAAATGAGAGAATGCAAAGTCCAATCATGATTTGGTGTAAAAAACTTGTCTTGCGGCAGAGATCGATGGTGACATGCATAAAGAGGATGGCAGGGAGATACCAGAGGGGACCATTTAAGGGCTCGGCAAATGAACTGCTATGCTCGAAGAGTATTGCACCGATGATGGGTTTAAGGGCTGAAAAAAGATCGGGTATTTCACCATGAAGCATGTAATATTTTACAAGCCAGTAGGGATAGACCAACACATTATAGATAATATAAGGTAGGATAAGGCTATGCCAGTACTTCTTCCAATTTTCTTTATCGCTGCTTCGGTCTTTCTTCAGATACCCTGAAATAAAAAAGAAGATGGTGATAGTACAAGCCTGAAGATAGCGAAAATAGAACCATTCCTGCGATTGGGGCAGGTGGCAGAACACGACAGATATTACCGCCAATGCCTTCGCCCAGTCTATCCAGTTAATCCGTTGCATCTTGTTGGATTGTTGAAAGACCCCAACGGTAAACCTCCTCAATGGTGGGAATGGCTACATGGTGTTCTTGGGCGGTCTCGACGATGAAACGCATGCCGTAGGGGAAGTCTTCGGTGAAGTAACGGCTGGTGAAATCAGGGACGAATCCGCCAGGCACCTCTTTCATTGGGGAGAGGATACCTTGGAAGGCCTTGATGGTCTGGAGTTTGTGAGTCAGCGAGTTGGCATCCGTACTTTCATAATAGTCGAGGATTGTAGGAATACAACCAGGCTTCAGACCGAGAATCTTTAATAGGTTCTGAAATTCCTCGTCCATCTCTATCAGCAGTTTAGAGGCTTCGAGTGTCCATTCTGCATAAAATTGCGGATTGCGAGTGTATGTAATACCAGGCAGCCAGTCTTTCCACATAGTGTAGAGACGAGATGGATGGAGTAGGGGGTTGCTGTTTGAGAGACTCACCTCGTAATAACTGTCAAGCAGTATGACTGGCTTTTCAAAAAGTTGCTCCAACTGCTTGCGAATAGGTTCCTTGTCATCAGTCTGTTCGATGGCTACCCTTAGTGTTTCCTTATAGCCTTTCAGTTCTGCCCGATGGCCGTATGCGATGGTTCGTGAGATAAATGGTACGCGCTGGAATCCAAAAAGAGCAGTGTCTTTGGGTAGTATCTTGAATGCTTCAAAGAAAAAACCAGTACTCGATACGACAGTCCCTATGAAACTTCCCTTTGACAGATAGGGCTTAATCTTCTCCAGTTCCTCGTGAATGGCAAAGCCTGGCAGACAAACTAATACCATTCCTGCCTCGGGGATTACTTCTTCTGGCATTGAAGTGACGTGAGCCAGTTTTCCTGTGAAGTTTCCGTCTGGAGCAACAATCTCAATTACTGAAGACCAACGCTCAGGTCTGGTCGTTAGAATGGACACCTGATGGCCTCTGTTTGCCAAGAATCCGGCACAGACATGTCCAAGATTGCCGCCACCACAGATACAGATATTCATTTTTCCAATTCTTTTAGTCCCTCAACCAGCCTTGTGTTGTCTTCGTGGTTGCGGACGGCGATGCGCATATATTGTCTGCCGTCAAGACCGGGCTTGTTGCTGCAGTCGCGGGTCAAAATGTTGTGATGCTTTAGCATATAGAGCACCACCTTATTGGCAGTATAGGGTGGCAGGATCTCACAGAGGAAATAGTTGGCCTGCGAAGGCATCACCCGTAAGAAACTGATGCTCTTAAGTTTCTGCTCGAAGTCGGCACGCTCTTCAAGGAACTTCCCGCATGCCGTCTTATAGTCCTTCTCGTACTTGTTGTAGATCTGCATGAAGAACTCGGCGAACGAGTTGAGGTTCCAGATAGAGACTTGTTTCTTCAGTCCGGCAATCAGTTCCTTATCTGCTGATGCCAGTATACCGAGACGAATGCCTGGTACACCATACGACTTGGAGATACTCTTCATGACTATCAGATGCGGATACTTTTCCAATATTTCATTGCTGAGCAGGGTATTATTTTCCCAATCCTCACTGAAGTCCACAAAACTCTCGTCGATAACGAGTCTTATACCCTTTGCCGCACTCCAGTCGCAGAGCCTGAACAGGTCGCTCTTGGGGATGAAGTTGCCTGAGGGATTGTCTGGGTTGATAATTAATAAGGTGTCAACGGGATGGGCCTCAAAGAAATTCATCAGGTCGTCGGCGGTATAGCGATAGTCCTCGTTCTCAGGCACAAAGGTCACCTGCGCTTCTTTGTAGTAGCGGTTGGGATATTCCTCAAACGTAGGACGGATGATTCCCACCTTCCCCGTAGTACTTTCCATGAGTGCTTTAATGAGTTCCGCAGCCCCATTGCCAGGGATGATATATTTCTCACTGACCCCGAAGCACTTGCTGGCGATGAGAGTGTTGACCTTCATGCCTGAAGGATACTGTGACAACAATGTCTCGAAGTTCGCCTTCATCTCATCCATCACGCGTGGGGTGGGGAAGTATGGGTTCACCAAGTAACAGAAATCGAGCATCTTTGGGAAACGCCAGAAACCGCCAAAGCGTCCGTAGTACTTTCGCAAAAGATCCTTCCCGTCAGCAAAGAGGGCTTCGGCGATATCCAGATCCTGCTTGTCGTCTATCTCGTACCACTTTTCATTGGTAATAGGCAAGGCCTTCAGTTCGTGATTATTGAGGAAGGAGATGATACGTAGTACGTTCTCATAATACTCATTGTTGCCCACGGCCTTGGAGTAGGCTTCAAGGAATGGCACGTATTTTGTCTGCGAGAACTCACGACTGAACTTATAGATATTCACCGTCTTATAGTAACTGCTGGCCTCGTTGTAGTCGAAGGCCGCCTTCGGCACGAAGTTCACGATATTGTTATCATGATTGAGTCGTACCATCGTACCGTCCATCCACTGTTCGTACTTGGCCACAAGTGCGAGATTAGGGTAGGGGTTCTCGCTCAACAGCCGTAGCATCCCATCGTCAAAGATCAGATCGCTCTCCAACAGAAGCGTGTCATCCTCTTGCATTTGTTGTTTGGCCAGTGCCAGCGAGTAGATATTGTTGGTCTTGTCATAGATGGGGTTTTCCACGTACTCTATCTTGAGTCTGTCGTCATAGCGATGGCTGATATAATCGATCAGGTTCTGCGCCTGATAGCCTACGACGATGACAACTCTTTTCAGATTCAGTTCTGCCAGTTGTTCCAGCATTCTGTCAATGAGGCGCACCCCATTCACTGGCAACATGCACTTCGTGTTGTCTTTCGTATATTCTCCCAGCCGGCGTCCCATGCCTGCTGCCAAGATGATTGCTTGCATAATCCGATTCTTTTTATTTTTGTGCAAAAATAACATTTTCTGTTGGAATATCCAAGAGTTCCGTCTTTTTTCTGTATTTTTGCAGTCGTAAATGGAAAAGCAGAGAATAGCATACATCGATGCGATGCGAGGATTCACAATGGTCCTCGTAGTATTCGCGCATGTGTGCCATTTCTGTCTGGGAGATTCCAGAATGGGCTATAATGCGGTATTTATCCTCTTTCGCCTACCTTGTTTCTTTATGTTGAGCGGCTGGCTATTTGAACCTGTCTGTTGTCGTCCATTCCGTCAGATTGTTCGTAAGAAATTCATGGTGCAGATTGTGCCAACATTCATTTTCCTGCTTCTCCTTGCTCCTCCTCCGGAGTTCTTCCATCAACTCGGCACTTTGAAGGGAGGTTATTGGTTTACATTTGTTCTCTTTGAGTTCTTTATCCTCTATATGGTGATTGTCCGTATGGGTAGAACATGGACGCCAATTCTGGTCTTCGCCATTACAATTGCCTCTTTTGTCTATGCAAGATATTATGATAGTCTCCGCTCATCGGCTGAAGGTTACCAGTTGTTAATCATCGATATGCTTGGTTTCCTGAGCGTTACGGCTTGGCGGCTTTTCTTGTTCTTTTATGTCGGAGCCTGGATGAGACGGCATTTTGATACCTTTATCCGATGGACAAACAAACCTGTGGTCATCCTTCTTGTAACTGCTTCTTTTTTCTTGATTGCTTCCACATCGCATAAGGATAATCTGTGGTTCGAGATGTTCAGATACTATGCGGGAGGCATCACTGGCATGTGGATGGTGTTTACGCTCTTCCGACTTTCTGCCTCATGGCTCAAGAAATCTCGTATCGAGAAACCCATGCAATATGTCGGCACACGAACACTTGACATTTATCTGTTGCATTTTTTCTTCTTGCCTCGTTTCCTGATGGAATTTGCCCCACAACTTCAGGCCTATGATAGCCGAATTCTAGAATTCTTGGTCATCATGGCGATATCCTTAATCATTCTTTTATTATGTCTGACCTGTAGTTATATCATCCGACTCAGTCCTTTCCTCGCCAAATATCTTTTTGGGGTGAAACAGTCTCCAAACCCGTGATGATTGATCTGGATTTGGGACATACTTATGCACAGGGTGCAGAAACCTGCCTCAGATTCGGGACATATTTATGCACGGGGTGCAGAAACCCGCCTCAGATTCAGGGCATATTTATGCACGGGGGGTGAAACTTGCCTCAGATTCAGGGCATATTTATGCACGGGGTGCAGAAACCTGCCTAAGTTTCAGGGCATATCTATGCACGGGGTGCATAAATCCGCCTCAATTTCAAGACACATTTATGCACGGTGTGCAGAAACCTGCCTCAGATTCAGGGCACATTTATGCACGGTGTGCATAATCTTCCCCCAGATTTGAGGCAAGTTTTTTAAACTCTAAAACGAGTTGACAGGATTTTTAGGCAATTTTTGAAAGTCCGATTTGGTTATTTCCGAAAAAAAGTCTACCTTTGTGGCGTTAAAAATATCGAGATGCTCAATTACGTCAAACTTCTCCGACCTCTGCAATGGCTCAAGAATACTTTCGTCTTTGCGCCGATATTCTTCAGCAATAACCTGCTGAAACCGGACTATTTCTGGCCAACGCTGATTGTGTTCATCTCATTTTGTTTTATATCCAGCAGTATTTATTGTTTTAATGACCTGAAAGATGTGGAGGCAGATCGAATGCATCCGAAGAAGTGTCACCGCCCGATTGCATCAGGAAAGGTTTCTGCGAAAGGTGGCTACGCAATGATGGCCATTTGCCTGATTGGTGCTTTCGCATTGCTACCATTGGCCAAGAGCATCAATACACCTTATTTATATATAATAATAGGAGGCTATTGGCTGATGAACATCGCCTATTGTTTCCGTCTGAAACAGATTGCCATTCTCGACGTGTCGATTATTGCCATCGGTTTTGTAATGCGGGTATTAGCAGGAGGATTTGCAGTAGATATCTGGGTATCGCATTGGCTGGTGATGATGACGTTCCTCGTGACGCTCTTCCTGGCGCTTTCGAAGCGCAACGACGACTATCGTATCTATGAGCAGACGGGCCTCAAACCGCGAGTCAGCATTACGGGCTACAACAAGACATTTATCAATGAGGCCACAGCCATCGTCGGAGCCGTAACACTCGTTTGCTATATTATGTACACGATGTCTCCAGAGGTCATAGAACGGATGGGCACCCGTTACGTCTACCTAACCAGTGGTTGGGTTCTTGCAGGTCTGCTCCGCTATCTCCAGAACATGATTGTATTCGGCCTGAGCGGCAGCCCCACCAAATCGCTTGTCAAGGATCATTTCATCCAGTTCTGTATCCTCGGCTGGCTTGCCTCTTTCTTCACCATCATTTATCTGTGAACCATTTCATTGGAATGTACCGATATAGGTAATAAACGACAATGAGAATGACCACTTTTAGGGGCTCACCAGCACCCCCCTGTGTCTAAACGTATCCATTGGTCTATATGTCATCCCCCATCGGGGTAAAGTCTGCCCTGAATCTCAGGCACAGCATCCCCCACCGGGGTAAAGTCCAAACTGATTCTCAGGCACGAAATTCCCACTGGGGTAAAGTATGAACCAGATTCAGGGCAAGGTTTCATCCCTCGGGGTATGGCTTGCCAGAAATCTCAGGCATAAAAAGCCCACTATGGAATGGTATGACAGGAAGTCAGACTTGAAAGGACATAGGATTTTACTGGTGAGCCTTTATTTGGCTAAAGATTTCGCTTAGAGGAGCCTGTAATCTATTCATTCGTCAGTAAACGAGTGGCTTCGCTCAATGTCTAGAATAACTTTGATGATAACACTGTCAAGAACTGTGTATCCTCTCTCATTCAGATGTATATTGTCGCTAATATACATTTCTTTTAAGTCTGTCTCATAGTGGTTATTCCATGTTTTATAACGTATGATGCTGACATTGTTTTGGTACCCTTTATCTATGATTAGTTCATCGAGGGCATCCCTGAATTGTTGTTTGCAGTCCATTTGTGTACCATTTACAAACATGGAGAGATGGCGAATGACTTTCTTGTCTATTGTTTGTTTCTCATACGCTTTAATAATATTATAGTCAGGGATCTCTTGAATGAGAGGATGAATATTGTTGGCTAACAAAAAGCGAATAATACAATTCATGCTTTGTTTATAATATGAAGTACTCATCTTCGCATATGTATCATTGATTCCTGCAGAGATAAAACAGTAATTATATCCTTTTTCCATAAATTGCCTAAAACTGTCTTCCTCAAATAATGCATAAAAAATTTTTTTACTTGTGAGGCCATTTATTCCATATGATTCCACTATTACAGGTCTATGCAAACTGTCCTTAATAATATCTGGTATTTGGCATGAGTGCGGTTGATGTCCGAATGTCCAATTATCACTATGTCTGAATGCCCAACTATCACCGATATAGGCTATGCGAAGTGTGTCATCATAGTGCTTGGTTGTCCTGTATATAGGACGTTCCTTAGCAGGAGAGTAGTATTCGTATAATCTTCTGCCTATATATATAATGATAATTAATATTGGAATTAGGATAATAAGATTTTTTGTTTTCATCGGTTTCCAGATAATATGTTTTTTATTTTGGGACAATATCTGTCAAGTAAGGCGTATATTATCAAACTAGATAGTGTTGTAATTATAATACAAATAAAAAAAAGAACTATGTGTGTTGTATCGGTTGCATTGTTAAGGTGTGAAATACAGTATTTACGAAGAATGACAACAATTGGGTAATGTACGCAAAAAACAATAAAAGCGGCATTGGGTAACAACTTGCTTGTAAACTCATGTCGGATGCAATAATCTGCCAGCAATAATAATGCAGGAATATTGAATATAAGAGAAAAACGATGAACCTGTAGATTTATAGGTGCCCCCTTTGTTATATGAGTTATTATGTCGCTTGCACCCCAAAAAACAAATAATGAAAGGAAAAGAATCTTCTTGTCATAAAAAAAATTAAGAGGATTGACATCAAAGATTGAAAAATATGCTCCTAAACTAAAGAAAAGAATCGTTTGGGGAATAAATGCATTATTATAGGTCATTAGCCACCATACAGCAATGGTAATAAGAAATACTTCCCGTACATACCTAATTATATAATATAGTATAGGTGAGATAATGGACATAATCAGTAAGTTGCGTATATACCATAGTGGGCAGAGCAGAGGAACGAAGTTCCCATTGTCGTATGAGCCTCTATCCCAAAACAGTCTTATGTAATCAATAAAGTTGAAGTTTGTTATGCTTCTGCCATTAATAATTTGAGGGTAGCCTATTATATAAGTTGCGAGATATAATGATAGTAATATGAGATTCCAGAGAATATATGGGACCAAAAGTGTTCTAATCCTTGTTCTGATTTTCTGGCTATAAGACTTTTTGCTTAGATAGAATAAAAAACCAGAGATGAAGAAAAACCCAGGAACTCCAGTTTCGCCTAACCAGATAGAGAATGGATATATTGTTTTGTAATAAAGGTCGTGATTTCCCTCTAAACTTTGAACAGTACAACAATGTAGGATAATGATGAAGAATATAAGAGGAAATCTAAGCCATGTAATTGCTCCTGAAAGACGATCGTTAATAACATTTGTATTCATGAGATAGATAAACAACTTTGTTTTTGTGCAAAAATACTTAAATTAGCGGGAAAAACAAAATATTTTCAGTATTTTTTGCCATTTTCGTAAAAAAATTTCTTTTTTGCAAGAACGTGACCAACCAATTGCAATTTTACGGAAAGATGATGAGCAAAGACCGAAATAGTTGCAAAGAATATGGAAAAATGAAGGATTTCCTTGGTTGTTTAATGGAATTATAGTATATTTGCAACATAAAAACACAGTCGTTTTTATTGTCTGTAACAAGTGTGAAGAAGGTATTTTTATATACATCTATAACATTGCTCATTTTGATATTTGTGAGTGTAATTGTTGTTTGGAATTCCTTCATTCATGTACAACTACCCCATGGGGCTGTTTTGCATGTCTTGCCTGGTTATAGAAATAAACAAGCAGAAGGTGCCGTTATTATATGTCCAGGTGGAGGGTATAGTTATTTGGAAAAATGGTATGAAGGATATCAGTGGTTTCCTTTCTTTTATATGCAGGGATACACACCTGCTATGTTAGAATACAGGATGCCGAAACACAATTACAAAAGCCCTATGACAGATGGGGCAGAGGCTATCCAAATGATGAGACAACGCGCTAATGAGTGGCATTTCGATAAAAACAATGTCGGAATCGTCGGTTTCTCCGCAGGAGGTCATCTTGCCTCAACGATGATGGTGATTGACAATGATTTGGTTCGCCCAGACTTTGGCATTCTTTTCTATCCTGTTATTTCAATGAAAAAGGAACTAACCCATATTGACTCGCATAATCAACTGCTTGGAAGGGATGCCTCTGAGCAATTGGAGGAACAATTTAGTAATGAATTGCATGTTACAGAGAAAACACCTCCCGCTTTTATTGCTGTTGCAAATGACGATAAGGCAGTGAGCCCTCAAAATTCTATTCTCTTCTATGACGGTATGCGTGCCATGAACCGTCCAGCGTCGCTTCGTGTTTATCCGTCGGGAGGCCATGGCTTTGTGTGCCGCCTTAGATCAAAATATCGTAGTCAGGTGTTGGAAGATTTAACTGATTGGCTACATAATAGACAAAATGAATAGTGTATGTCCGCTGAAAAGTTTATGAAAGATTTGGCAATTACGAAAAATATGTCTAATTTTGCAGTCTATAATAGGAAATAGTAATAATGAATGGTAAAGGTCAGCGTCATATTGCCTATATATAATGTTGCTCCCTATTTGGAGGAAGCATTTGAGTCGATCCTTAATCAGTCGTTAAGGGAAATAGAGGTTATTGCTGTGAATGATGGCTCGACAGACAATAGTGAGGAAATCATTAAGAAGTATAAGAAAAAAGACTCGCGTATTATCTTTTTCTCGCAGGAAAATCAGGGACAGTCTGTTGCAAGGAACTTGGCGTTACAGCATGCAACAGGAGAATATATCTATATGATGGATTCTGACGATGTGTTGAGTAACCCAGATGTCTTGCTTACTTGCTATAATTATGCCGAGAAGAACCATGCCGATTTTATTTTCTTTGATAGGGATTTGTTTACGGATAATCATGTGAGTGTTGCTGCACCACTACATAGTACGCAGTTTGCAGAGGAAAATAAAAAATATGATGGTGAGAGTCTGCTTAACATGATGCTAGACACTGCAACATATAATTGTGTTGTATGGCTGCTGCTCATTAGTCGTCAGCACTTGAATAGCATTGGACTCAAGTTCTACCCAGGTATCATACATGAGGATGAATTGTTTACTACTGAACTGATGCTGAGGAGTAATTCTGTTTATTGTCTGAAACAGTCCTTGGTCAAGCATCGTGTATGGTCATTTTCAACAATAGGGAAAAAATATGCTCGCCGTAACATAGACTGCTATCTCACTGTGGCTGATCAATTGTTGATTTTTAGCCAGGCTCCCATTATTCACAAGTTTCTACGCTATACACTGAGTAAGGTGTTCTATACTGGCCACCTCATTCCCTATTGCGAAAAGCCTGCAGTTTTCTGGCGTGCTGTGAAATCGGGCTATTTGAAATACATAGGACTAAAGTCTTCCCTCAAGTTTTTTACATGGTAATAATTTATATAATATGAGTCTATCTTATAAATTCCGGATGCGAGCAAAATCCTTTTTGCATCCAATTAGGACGCTCAGGGCATTGTATTTTATTCATTACATCCACCCAACAGACAAATGGATTGAGATTCAGAAAACTAATCCAAAGAAAGCAGTAGACATGAAGTGGAACAGGTTCTACAGAGAGAAGTTCCCTTGGAAGAACCCACGAACATTGGATGAAAAGATGACGTGGCTTTCTGTTATGACCGATACATCAAAATGGACAGAGTATTCTGACAAATATGAAGTACGTAAGTACATAGAGAGTCTTGGCTTGAAGGATATTCTCACGGAGTGTTATGGTGTTTGGAATCGTGCAGAGGACATAGATTTCGATGCCCTGCCTGACAAGTTTGTGTTAAAATGTACTCATGACTGTGCCAGTACGGTTGTCGTTAAAGACAAAGAAAAGATGAACAAACAGAAGGTTGTTGACTTCCTTCAGAAGCACCTTGACGTAAATTATGGCTATAGTTGGTGCGAACTACACTATACAAAAATCAAACCAAGGGTGATGGCAGAGAGTCTTATTGAAATGGGCGAAGGCATTGATCCTTCATTTGGCCTTGCTGATTATAAAATAAACTGCATCGAAGGCAAGGCTCAATACGTTGAGGTTATCTATGGACGTCATCTGGATAGTGAAAGTGGCTCACATGAAGCGGTGTTTGATCTCTATGACATTCACACATGGCAGCCAATGCACCAATATAAGACAAATTTGGGCGATAATTTCCAGACTGTGCCTCGCCCTAAGAATTTAGAGCGGATGATAGAAATAGCAGAGACAATCAGCCAGGGCTTTCCACAGGTACGCGTTGACCTTTACAATGTTGATGGTAAAATACACTTTGGTGAGATGACGTTTTTCTCGGCTTCCGGGATGAACAATGATTTATCAAGGGAGTTCCAACTCATGATAGGTGACAGAATACACCTGCCTAAAGTGTAGTAATGAATTTGTTTATATATGGCAGAGACAATAGTACGCGACAATAGGTTAGCATGGATTGATTGGATGAAAGCCTTAGGCATTTATCTAATAGTTCTTGGCCATTTCTATTCTGTTGGCGAAAAATTCATCTATGTCTTTCATGTCCCGCTTTTCTTTGTTATTTCAGGGTTCCTGAATAAAAAGGAAACTGACGGGCATGTGTTCTGGAGAAAGTTATGGTATAACTTGGCTGTTCCGATGCTGCTGATGGCAGTAACAAATTTTGTATATCACTGCATTTTGCAACTCTTCAAAGGATCATTCGCTTTTGTTGATTTATACTGGTTTGTACGTAATCTTACATTCGGAATGGTTGCGGGACTCGACACGTTGTGGTTTGTCTATACCTTGATATTACTGAAGGTTATCCACCAATATTGCCGTTCCGATATTTTCTTTTATTTGTTAATAGTAGTTATGTTGGGACTAGCATGTATATATAATAAAAATGATCTTTCTGGTTTTCCGTTTTTCATAAGCGAACCGAATGCCATCGTAGATTTATTGATGGCTTACCCCTTCTTTGCCTTTGGCGTGCTGATGCGCAACTACAAGGAGAAGTTAAATGCGATGAATAACAAGGCAGTCCTTATCGCTATTTTTGCATGCGGACTACTTCTTGTTTCCCTATGTAGCACGTATAATGGTTACGTAGGTTTGTTCGGTTGTAATTATGGTGGGAACATTTTCTTTTTCTTGGTTGGAGCCGTTGCAGGTACAGTGATGATATGGGCTCTGTCTAAACTGTTGGGATTCACCCCAAAGGCTATTACCGTTGTTTCTCAAGGCACCATTATCATACTCGGATTTCACAAAATGCTGATAGATTTGGCAAGGGCATTCTTTAACCCGTCTCTTTTTGATATTATCTTTGCCACACTGATTTTATTACTGTTCATTCCGTTGATTATCTCTATAGAGAATTATTTTCCTCTTATGGCAGGTAAATACCGTATAAAAAACAAAAATGGCTGAAAACGAAAAACCAGACAAAATGTTATCAGAAAAGAAAACAAATCGTCCTCAAAGGAATTCCAGTATTGAACTATACCGGATTCTTGCAACATTTGCTGTACTAATTGTTCATTTTAATGGTTGGTTCGTGGGAGACTGGCCCCTTCCAGATTATGATATTAGTAATCCAACTTTATTCAGGACTGGGCAGATGGTTTTCGAGGCTCTTTCCATTATTTGTGTGAACATGTTTGTTATTATATCGGGGTATTTCGGTATAAAATTAAAACTAAGTTCGATTATTAAATTATATATCTACTTGGCATTAATATACGTACCATTATATCTTGTTAGATTTGTATCTACACATGAATTCATACTATCCGATTTCTTGGAGAAATGCTTTGTCATCTCCTATGCTGGATATTTTATTCAGTGTTATTTTATGCTGATGATATTGTCACCCGTGATAAATGCTTTTTTTGACAAATATGGAAAAGAAAGTCTCAAATGGGTAGTTGTTTTTTGGGTGTTGGAGTTTTGGTTTGGATGCATTATGGATGTAGAAGAACTGGGGTATAATCGGGGCTTTTCAGTTATTCATTTTGTCCTCATGTATATGATTGCCCGTTGCATCAGACTCTATGAAGATGAAATAAAAAAGATGAAGCGGTGGGTTTGGGTATTTGGATATCTGCTCTCAACCATTGTCATTATGATTTGTTTTGTGCTGGGTATTAAGTGGTGTTGGGATTACTCTAATCCGATTGTTGTCTTTTCGTCGATATGTAGTTTTTTACCATTCCTATACAAGTCATATTACAACAGAGTTATTAACTGGATAGCCAGTGGAACCTTGTCTGTTTATATTATACATGTAACAAACCGTATACAAACTATTCTGGAAACGGTGGATAGACATCTTCTGGAAACGAAAAGTTACCCTGTTTATTTAATTATGATTTCAGGTGTTATTCTTATTACTTTTATTGTGTCGACATTATATGGTATTGTCTGCAACTACATTTCAAGTCGAGCGACGAAAGACATTGACAAGAAAGCCAAGGCAGTTATGAGTTTTGAATAGTGTTCTCTTATTATAAAAGTCGAATTAATAATTATCTTTGCATTATGAATGAGAAAAAGAGGATAGAGTATATTGATAGTATGCGTGGTTTTACGATGTTATTAGTCGTTGCGCATCATGTTGCTGCAAATTGTTTAGGCATAGGGGATTACGTTCCATCGATTCATCCAATTTTATGTGAATTCAGGATGCCACTTTTCTTTTTTATTAGTGGTTTTGTTTTATATAAAGAAGAAACCATATGGAATGCAAGTCATGTCGCAAGATTTCTGGTGTTCAAGAAATTTCCCGTACAAATTATCACCACATCCATTTTCTTCCTAGTATTTATTAAATTGAATCATATTGGACTTGTTGAAGGTTTATACACTGATTCAAAATTTGGTTATTGGTTCACACTTGCTTTATTTGCATTCTTTTGTATATATGCTATCTGTAGATATATGTTAGGCCTTTTCAATTGTAAAAACATTCTTGCAGACATCATACTTCTTTCCATTGGGTTTTTGCTTTTTGTTTTGTTTTATGTCAAATCGGTGTATTTTAAATTACCCATAGAAGATGAAATAAGAAATCTATTTTCATTGAAGTTTCTGGGATATTTCCTCTATTTTACAATCGGTACATTATTTAAAAAGCACTTTAATATAATTCAAGTGATTCTCGATAAGAAATATGTTCTTACGATTTGTTTAGTGATTTTTTTTGGTTTTAACTTGTTTTACAATGAATTAGTATCTACACACGATAGTTTATTTCATTTAATCACTGCTTTTGTGGGAATTGTCATCGTTTTTTCTTTTTTCCGTATTCACCAAGATTTGTTTAAAAAGGAAAGAAATATAGGAAAGTGTTTACAATATGTCGGTCGAAGAACATTAGACATTTATTTGTTGCATTATCTGTTGCTTCCTACAAATTTAAAGACTTATTTTACTTCTTTGACAGAATGTCCTATTCCTATCATAGAATTCACCATCACGATAATTGTTACGTTAATAGTAGTTATGGGATGCTTGGTTATTAGCAGAATATTAAGAATGAGTCCTGTCTTATCCTACTTGCTATTTGGTGTTAAAAAACAAAAGAACTAAGAGATGGCCTCTATCGCTGCGAAGAAATTCATTGCATAGGTCGCCTTGTCGAAGAGTTTGGCGCGCTCAATGCCTGCCGCAGCCATCTGTTTCCGCTCCTCAGGATGTTCGTAGAGGTGAACTATAGCATCGGCAAGGTTGTTGATGAAGTTCTCATCTGTTTCGAGCAGAATGGCATTGTCTTCACTGACTTCTTCGGGAATACCACCACGTACAGTCGTTATAATGGGCAATCCCATGGCTTGCGCTTCAAGTTCTGTTGTTGGGAAAGGGTCGTCCCAAATAGATGGAATAACAGCAATATCTGCGATTTGTAGGTAATCTGCTATATCATTGTAAGAGATGAATCCTGTGAAGATTATTTTATGTTCAATGCTGTTTGCTTTGTTTTTTAATGAACAAACAAATTCGTCTTCATTATCAGCATTGCCAAAAAACGTTCCGCCGATAATCATCAGTTTGATGTTGGGAATGTCTTTTAGCATGAGCATAGCATCAATTAATTCTGAAACACCTTTCTCTTTATTGATACGACCACTATATACTACAACAAAATCATCATCGTTGAATCCTATTTGCTGCCGACTGACAGGAGAAACACCTTTCCTGGTAAAGTTTTTTAAATCGATACCATTGTGGACCGTCTCTATCTTTTCAACAGGGTAAAGGGCTGAAAATCTTTCTTTAATGAAATCAGAAACGGTTAGTATTTTCGTAATGCTGTTATAGATTCTTGTATCATACATTGATCTAGATTTCCGTCTTTCATTGTGGGTATGTAGAATGATGTTTTTATATCCTCTCTGAGATAATTTATAAGCGTATCCATCACAGTTTTCTAATATGATATAGTCAAAATTTTGTTTTTTCAGGTCTGCAAATACTTTCTCAAAATAATATTCGATAAAATAGTTGTAATATTCATTAGAATGGAAGATACTGCGTAGTTTCCTCGCAATTCTCGCCTTATGACTTGTGACATCAATAAAGATATAGTGATTGACATCGGAGGCTAGGGCTGGGTGATTTGCCAATTTTTCATTCCAAGGACTATAAACTGTTATATCATGTAGTTTGTGAGTGTCATTATACTCCAGATAAAAGTCTATCAAATTCTCTACCGCTCCACCTTGTACCGCAGGAATTGGTAACATACCACAGGTTAATATTGCAAGTTTCATAATCTAGTTATTTTCTTGTCATTCCCAACTTCCATAGGAAGCGGTCTTTCCACTGGTAATACTTTGTCATTAATGATCGATTACGGCAGAGCCAACGTAGTTGGATGTTGACGAATCGTTTAGGATAGTCAATTATGGTTCCTGGCGTTACAAGAAAATGGCTGTAATCTGTTACTTTATCTTTCATGAAACCACGATGCTGGAAATGGGCATAGAGCGATTCTTTTTTCTCTAATTGACCATGGTTAAAACGAAGCATATACAACTTGTTGTCTAGGTGCTCAAAAATTACTTGTTTCCACCCACGTGTAAGGCTATTGAAGTGGTAACTTTGCTTGGGCTTAGAGGCATTGTCGAAAGGCCATTCCAGCCAACAATCATCGGGGTGGCAACCACGCCATTTATCACCAAATCCTTTGTATTCATATTCGTCAAAATACATAGAACGTCGTTGTGTGAAGGCTTCTTTGTAACTCACATAGCCGTCGACTTCTTTCATAAAGAAGGTGTTGGTGTACTCGTCATTCTTGTAGAGCGTGAAATGTCCATAACCAGAAATCATTTTATAGTGAGACAAGACATCATCCGTGACGAAATGTCGAATATCCCCATATACAACATCAAGGTCACCCCATCCCCAGAAGTCGTAGCCTTTGACATACTCGGAAAGAATATAAGCAAAGGCGGGACGGTAGTCGCATATCTTGTAAGGACGATTAAGCAAAATAGGAAAATCAAACTTATCCTGTACCATCTGCCTGAAGTCGTCAAAGGTCATTTTATGTACCATGATGTTCTTTGCAGGCTCCACGTCGCAGTCTGTGAAAAATAGGAAGTCAACATCCGTATTGTATAATGCTGATGCTCGCCACATCTTGTATTGTGGTGGCAATTTGCCGAAATGAGGAAATATGACAATGATAGATTTCATAAGTTCTTGTTAGAATGTGATACGATTAAGAATCTTATAAATAGCGGGCTTTCTTGCTACAAAGTACTTCATGCCTGACGTAAATTGGAACAACAGAATGAAGAAGAAGGTAAGTAGAGGAACAATTACTACAGAGCCATAGAAGGCTAATGAAATGAAAGAGTCCGAATGCGGGTCAATAACAATTTGCTTAAGCCATATTGTTAGTAAGGTAAAGAACGCGAAAATGAAGTAGTAGGGAGCCATACCTCGCCAATATTCCCAAACACTTCGATGAAATGTCTGTGAGAACAAATAGTAAGGTTTCCAGAATGAACTGATAAATCCAAAACTGATGATTTTTCCTAACAAGATGCCAGCAATGCCATAGGTGGGAGCGAGTAATAGTGTCACGGAGATATTAACTATCAATTCTGCCCAGGCTGCCCACACATCGGAGAATAGGCCTGCTGATCCTGCATATATGTATACAGCCGCAGTCTGATAACGTATGAAAAGGTTAAAAATCAGGAGGTAGACAATAATATTGCTTAATTGATATTGCTCTCCTAACCAACAGCCGATGAACGGTTGGAAGAACAGTATAAGTGAGAGAATGATAACGCCTAAAATCAAGAAACGTGCAGCAGTCAATTCCCAGAAAACCTTCATGATGTTTTGCTCATTACCTTCGGCCAGAAGATTACCAATACCAGCACCTATACCTTCTGACAATATGTTCACCAAGAAATTGAGTTTGTTGATAATCATGGTGTAGTTACCATAGAAAGCAACCTTAACGACGGAGACAAACATACCAACCATGATTTCGTCACTGCGATAGAGTATGAAATCCTTTATCTTTTGAACAAAAATCTGGCGGGTTTTCTTCAAAACTTCTGGATATTTCTTCAAATTCTCACGTCCCTTCCTCATGTCAATATTGAGCCATGGGTAAAGTTGTTGGATGCGATAATTGAAAATGATGATGCCAATGATAGTAAAAATAAGACCAACAACAACCCAAAGCCATAGGTTACGATAAAAATAGGCTAGTAATATCTGGGTAATACTTTGTACGATACCAATAGTCTGAAAGTAGGAATTGACCAAATACTGTTTCTGGTTCGCACCAACTAACAATTGTTTATAGTTGAAAATATAGCCTGCAACAGAAGAACCGAGAAAAGAATAAAACGCAAAATAAACTAACAGAAGTCCTGTCGTGAGATGATCAAACCACCATGGGAAGAAAAGACTTACTATCATACCAGCACCCCCAATGATTGCACC
The DNA here is from genome assembly GCA_017964785.1 of Prevotella sp. Lineage (GTDB taxonomy): Bacteria > Bacteroidota > Bacteroidia > Bacteroidales > Bacteroidaceae > Prevotella. The sequence continues at coordinate 26,268 of JAGCRH010000132.1, read as the reverse complement.
GATGCAGCGATAGAGAAATGCCAGCATTGACATGACCTCGTTAATTTTCTCATGGTTGTTCTCCTGGAGTGGCTTGTAAAGAAAGTATACAATACTAGTGCCGATACCTAACTCAGCCACACTGAGGAAACTCATGATATTCATAAGCATACCAGTGAGGCCAATGAATTCTGCTCCTAGACAATCCAGAAAAATTTTGCGCGAGAAGAAAGCAAGGAATAATGAGAGAACGTAGAACAACATTCCCACTTTAATGTTCATTATGCTTCTATGTACCCGTTCGCCCATTTATGTGTCATGTTGTGTGTGAATAAAATCGGTATTCTTCCTGTTAATATGAAGGATATTCTTTAACATTCTTAGAACAAGTCCTGGAATAGAAAATACTTTCTTGAATGATTGTATACGAAGTGGACTGGGTATAGCAATAAAAAGTGCTATGGCAAGTAATCCAAAGAGTACCCACCATTTCTCACACCATGCAGGTACAGCGATAGTTATAAAAATGGAGATCCCACCTAATAACAGAATCAAGATAGAACGGGGAATGAGTGCCTGTTGGATTGTCTTATCTATGAAATTGATTTTCCCATGGATGATGGCACCAGGTATCTTGGGGATATTGCTTAACAGACTCTGTATTTGGGCAGTCATCCAGCGCATACGTTGACGCTGGAAATTATCCTGACTACTGACTTTCTCATCAAAAACGTGAATGTCAGGAGCATATTTGATGAAGACCTCCTGATGAAGAAGGAGTGCTTCCATTTCACGGTCTTCACCAGCGGTGGAGAGTTTAAATACGTTTTCTTTGAACAATTTGTAACTAAAACACATGCCAGATCCAATAAGGGCGGAAGATAGCCCCAGACGATTATGGGCCTTACGGAAAATCGTGTTGTTGATTTCTTCACTGGCTCCATCTAAAACTGCTACGTCGTTGTTGGCGTTCTTGGCGCAACGATGACACTGAATAGCATCGTAAACAGAGCAGAGAATGTTTAATTGGGATAAAAACTCTGGACGTACCACATTATCGGCATCCAAGATAACCACATTGTCAAAATTACCTTGAACTTGGGTAATGGCATATTGCATAGCCTTCGCCTTGGAACTTTTCTCGAATGTGGGGGTTAAAAGGGTAATTGGCAATTTCTTGAGGATTTCGTTGGTCTCAGGCTGCATGTGGTCTGATATGACGGTCAGCGTATAATGATCCTTGGGGTAGTCTTGCAATAAGAATTGAGTGACAGCATGAATAATCACACGGTCTTCATTATACGCAGGATAGAGAATAAGAAATTTGGTCATCTGGTTACTAATGGCCGCAGCATGCCTGGCAACATTGTCTTCCTTGTCATAAAAGAGGGAGATAAGGGCAAAGAAAACCACGTATGCTACAGAACCTGCGATAATCAGCCACAAAATGATGTCGATAATATGTAAAATCGTCCAAATCATTTATCTCTTTTCTTGAATCTTGTATATAGTTTTCCCCATAGTGTTACAAATGGGGAACGCAAAAAGGTCTTGTCCCACATCTCATCGACCAGATAATCTGGGGTAGCTAATGCAAAGAAGAAAAGGACGAGAGCCCCTAAAATCCACCATTTGATAGCCATCGTCAAATAAATAAAAGGAAGTACCACACACATCAGCATAATAATACCCACCATGGTGGTTCGTGGAATCAGCATCCATTGGATAATTTTATCTGCCAAGTCGTATTGTTTGCTGAAGATGGCTCCAGGTAAGAATCTTACATTTCGGATGAAATTCTGCAATTGCTGTATAGCCCAGCGGCCGCGTTGCTCATTCAATTTCTCTGTAGTACGCTTCTTTTCGCCATATACATATATTTTTTCAAAGTAATCAATAAAGATACCTTGACGGAGTAATAATGCTTCCATTTCCTTCTCTTCTCCGGCTGTTTTGGCTTTCATAACATTTTCTTTATACCAATTAAAGTCGTATGCCACGCCAGAGCCAGCCAGAGAGGCTGAGAATCCAACATTTATGTGTCCTTTTCGGAAAATACTATTATTAATCTCCTCAAAGATGGCATCCATACGTGCTGCTACTGTATCACGGTTTCGTGATATGCAATGGGCTTGAATGGCCTTTGTGGCAGCCGTTTCATAAGCATCATTGATGTTGGTTAAAAACTCTTGGTTGACAATATTATCCGCATCTAAGATAACCACCAAATCATAAATTTTAAACTCTGGTAGATTTAATATGGCATATTGTATAGATTTCGTTTTGCTACTTTCTTCAAAATCGGGTGTTAATAGAGTGATTGGGTATTGGGCCAGCCGCATATTGGTCATTTCGCTCTGATGATCAGAAATGACTGTTACATCAAACAGACGTTGAGGATAGGACTGGCTTAATATAGATAAAATTGTTTGCTCAATTACGGAATCCTGTTGATATGATGGAATAAGAACAATAAAACGGCGTTGTATTTTCGCTTTATTGAGTTCTTGGGATTTGTTGAATAATGATACGATGGCGTAGAAACCAAGATACAACACTGTCCCTGCCGTGAAAATGAACAAAGTCCAATCGATGATGTATAATATGAGCCAAAAATCAATCATAAATATAGTTGAGAGTTGAAAGTTAGGACACCTCGACAGACTGCTTTTGTTAAGTCAAATCTGCCTTTCAAAGTGTATTTAAATATATCTCGAGTGGCTACTATGCCGATAAGATAGCAATAAGAGATGTATTTTGAAATCCCCTTCCAATTACGTTTTGCCAACAAAAGACGGTTTCGGGTAATAAAATACGTTCGTAAGGGACTGTTTTGACCTGTACTTTGACTTTCTTTGTGGTAAATGGTACAAGCAGGCTCATACCAGATTTCATAGCCGGCGCGAGTTATCATCATAGACCAGTCTAATTCTTCGTAATAAAGAAAAAAGCATTCAGGCATTAGTCCAACATTGTCAATGACTTCTCTTTTAATCATCATGGCTGCACCATGAGCATACAGGGTTGGATGAGGAGAATCATACTGGCCTTTATCTTCTTCTCCAAATCCAATAGATTGATTTCTTATGGTTATTTTTGATAGGGGAGTATAACCTGTGAATTGAATTGGGTTATTCCCCCATGCAAAACGTATTTTGGGACAGGCAACTCCAATCTTTGGAGACGATTCAAATCTGTCTATAAGAGCCTGTATATCAAAGTCTTTAAAAAGAGTATCATTGTTGATTAGAAAAATGTACTTTCCTTTTGCTTCTTTGATACCAAGATTATTTCCTCCAGCAAAACCTAAGTTTTTTTTACTTCTTATAACTTTTACCTGAGGATAATTACTCTGAATAATTTTTGCTTCATCCTGTTGAGATGCATTATCTACCACAATCACCTCCATTGAATCATTGAAGGGGATGGAATCAATCAGTTCACAGGTATCCTTCAGCCCATTGTAATTGACGGTAATGATAGATAATCTACACTCTTGAGGCAAGTTTCTTTTCAAGTTTGAGGCGTTTCTTTTCTTCTTGTTCTGCTAAACGCTTATTCTCCATTTCTATCCAGGCTGGTTCTAAATAGGGAAGTATATAGACGATAGTTAATCCTCCATAAAAAATTAATCCATTTGGGTACTGTAACAATATTTGATTACCGTATGAACCTAATTGTATCGCGACAAATGCACTACAGAGTCCTCCACCAATACCCACAAGAGAAGAATTCTTCAATCTGAACATAACCACATAACATGCGCCTCCAAACATAATAAGTACACAGATAATATATACAGTGATACCGATTATTCCTGTTCTTAACCAAATATATACATATTCGGAATCGGGTGGAATTTTCGACATCAGCCAATATTTATTATTTTTGGGTACATTGTCACTCATACCAATTCCAATTCCCCAAGGTGCCTCTTTCATGTACTTTTTCATGGTTTCTTGGTTTATGTCTCTCATATTTGCTGATGCGTCATTCTTATCAAAAGCAGAACGCATACGACGGATTTGCTGATTTCCTTGACCGATATTAGTAAATGCCAAGATAAAGAAAAAGAATAAGCCAGCAATTGCAGCAGGAATGGCAATCTTAAATGATTTTGAAAGAACAATATAGACGGCAAATCCTGCAAATAAACAGAATATGGCGGTTCTGGTTCCTGATGCGAACATGTTGATAACTACTAATGCTCCAACAATGAGGAAAAACCATCTAATTTTTCTGTTTTTTGTGGTGATGCCAAATATGATAAAGGCTACTGTAGTGGCTGCAGCATTACATCCATAATTTGCAGCATCGCTGAATGTTGAAAAGTATCGAATGAGTGTACCAGCCTGAAGAATGTGTGTCGTACTGCCTGGCCCCTGCAACCATGCGTTTTCTGATGGCGTTAGTCCTATGTTCACTTGTTTCCAAGCCCAAATTGCAGAAAATAGGGATAGTAATGCCCAGACTATTAAATATTTTCTCAGTATTTCTGGTGATGAAATGTAAATGGAAAAAACTAGGAAGATATATAATTGTTGAAATGCCAATAAACGGGCTCCCGAGTACCATACTCCAACATTTATCCCTAATCCACAGGTGTCATTCAAAACTTCTAAGGTGCAAAACGTTGCCCAAATGATGAGTGCAAGCAGCATCAGATTTACCGCTTTCTCAAAATGGGGATTCTGTCTTGCATCGATAATTGCTATTCCCAAAAGTAATAATTGGAGCATCTCATTGGGAAGTGACATAGGAACCGGTACATGTATGCTATGCCACTGTAGAAAATAATTAATGACAATCAGTGCCCAAAAAGCTGTCATTTTCCATCTAAAGACGATATATACAGATAGTATGACAAGGGGTAGTAAACAAACAATTACATAAGAGTTGTATCCTGCTGTTACAAATGAATAGATAGCAAGTAAAAACAGGAGAAAGAGTAACAGGACTCTTCCTCCGTTTTCATGGGCGTATGTTGTATAGTCTTTCGTCATTTTTATTTAGCATGACTATTTTCAACTGCAGTCAGACCCATCTGAGACATTCGATAGATGAAATTGTTGAACTTTGTGTAAGGTGGTAATTGGCCTACAAATTCTTCCACAGCATAACGCTGGGCTTCTGTCAGGTACATGAAAAGAGAATTCTTGTCTTCTAATCTTTCATTCAGTTCTTTGAGAGCCTTCTGATCAACATCTTTCCATGTACGGTTCGCACGGGTCACTAACAGATTGATTGTTCCCATGTTCAATAGGGCGGGAGATATTGAATTGTCATCCAGATTGGGATACTCAACGATGGCTATTTCATTTGGCATAATATCCGGACAAATATCTTTGATATCCTTAGCCAAGATGAAACGGCTGTCTTCTGCCAAGAAATCTTCGTCGTATGTTAGACGGCGTACCTGAAGGCCTATGGAAATCCAATAGTTCTCCAATTCCTGAGCCAAATAACTCTTGCCATTACCTGCATCAGTAGAAAGTAAGTTGAGTACATTTTGTTGTCCCTCTTTAAAATGTGGTAAGAGCGATTTGCTCAACTGACGCAAGGCCATATCGGCAATGGTCTTGTTGAAACGGCGATAACGTAAAGTGCTTTCCTTCGGATAACAACCCATGACAGGCACTTTAGTGATTTTTTCTGAACGCATTCTGTCACGAAGGGTGCGATCCAACAACTCTATGATGAAGAAGTACATTGCCGTTAGGAGGAATGCTACTAAGAATGAACCTAACAGAATCATCATACGGTTTGTGGGCTGCGCATTCATCGGGAACATGGGAGGATTCAACACTCGGAGAGACGCTGTAGTCATTTGAAGATTACGCTGACGTAGCCTTGCAGAATTGAGAGCCCTCAACATCTCCATATAATTATTTTCAATAAAACTGATATGCCGATCTTTTCGAGTTATGGTTGCACCGATAGGGGCATAGTATAGAATTTGCTGATCTAATTTTTGGCGCATCACATCCTGTGCTGTCATTTTTGCTTTTGTCTCTTCAAGCAGAAGGACTTGATCCAACCATTTACCAATCATATCATTTGCTTTAACGCCGGTTTCTGTGCTGTAAGTAGAGGCTTCGATGTCGCGTGTTAAGTCTTTCATCTTTCCTGTAGCGTCCTGAAGCATCTTTTCTGCTTTGGCTAATTCTAATTGTGATTCTGCTTCATTACCTCCTTCACTACTCATCAATTTTAAGTTTGAGATACGGGACTGGATACGGGAAATATCTGTTATCTGGTTCGTAAATTCGCGGTTGGCACGAATAACCTTTGCTCGATCTCCCAATTGACGCTCCAAATAATCCATCAACGATTTGGATGTTGTATAATTCATTAATAGAGTATTGTCAGAAACTTGTTGGTTTCCATCTAGACCAGCGAGCACTTTAGTTTGCTCACCATAATTGATAATTCGCTTTGATACATTATAACGAATGAGATCATCTTCAGCACCTGATAAAATCTTGTATAATCTAGAAACTTCTCTTTCAAAGAACTTAATTACGGCATTTGTTTCTCCATAACGTAAATCTGCATATTGACGAGCAAAAACCTCATTAAGAATATCCAATGTGTTAAACGCTATACCTGCATCGTTACAAGAATATGCAATGTCAATAATATCGGTATTCTTTATTTGCATTACCTTTAATCTGGATGTAATACTATTAATTCCAAACCAAGGATGATAGTTTACTAATCCGAAAATATAATTATCCTGCATGGGGCGTTCGTATGCCTTCAGGTTTGAATATGTAATTTGTTCACTGTTGTGATTAACCAGTGCTTTTACTTCTGCGGGAACAGAAGCATTTAACTGGCGGAAATGTTCTGCAGAAATATAATTGTTGTCTTTGTTAGGATTACCATACATCATACAACGGGCAAACAAACGGAGTGCCACCTCGTGAATGGTGTTGTCTGTCGTAATCATCAGCATTAAATTTCCTAAGTTGGTTTTGGCCTGACCACCAGCAACACCAGTTCCACCTTCCAAATTATAGGAGGTAATCATACCTGTATATATGGTCGTATTGGCATCATAAACACGTTCCATGTGACGAGTTGAAAACCATGCCACAATCAAGGCAATAAGTGGTAAAATAATTAAATACCAACGTATTTTATATAAGAACCGAACGATATATCTAAACAAATCCATAATGATATGATTTTACGTGATTATTATTGTTTGTTTACTTTCTTTTCTGCTTTGGCTGCAGCCTTTTCTGCTTTCTTCTCTGCTTTTTCTAAAGCGTTTATCTTTTTCTCTTCTTCTTCAACTGCCTTTTTAATACGTTTCTCCACTTTCTTGTTTTCTTTGGCAATCTGTTTCTCTGTCTTTTGGACAGCATCACTCAAAGTGACTTCCGTAGTTGAATTAGTAAGTATAGGCGTATGAGTGATAATCTCTAAAGTCAGGATGTCTGTTATTATTTGGGTTTGCATAGTTTGGTATGACGTCACAGCATCATCTTCTCTTGCTTTTGTCCACGCAAAATCTTCAATTGACATATTGCCATTATGAAAGTCCTCCAAATTTAATGCACCTGCACCTTGATAAATTGCTGCATTTTCGCTGGCAGTTTTTAAGGTTATCAGATTATTCGTGATTTTTGTAAAAAGACTGGCAATTTGTAATTTAAGTTGATCAAACGCCATATCCTTATTATATATGGCTTGATCGACTTCTAATTTTTTACGTTTCACTGCAGCAGTTAAGTCTAAAATGTCTTCCAAAGGTACAGCCAAACTGACACCGACATTCCAATAACTCTGCTCAGAACCCTGATATTGTTTAAGAATCATGTAAGACGATTCATTTTGACCTTGGCCCCACATGTCGGTTTTACCATAGCCATAACTGGCATGGCCATTGACGTACGAGAAGATATGCCTTTTTTGTTTGGCTACTTCTGCCTCGGCAATTTCCTGAGCCTTTTGGAGGGACATGACCTGAGGGGTGGCCTTGGCATTCTCGAAGAGCACGGCCAATGGCGGGAGATGGAATGTGGAAAAATTGATGGTGTTCTCTTGACTTCCATCAAAGAATCCTGCAGCAATACCGCTTTCGTCAAACTGGGCATAGGTTGCTGTGCTCAGGGTCGAGAGGGCTGCAAATACAATTAAACGACTTATTCTATTCATTGTCTTTTGTGATTGTTTCCTATCTTATTTGTTATACATTTTCTTTTTGCATGAAACCTGTCAACGTGCGGAAAATGATCTGCATATCTAACTTGAAACTGTAAGTGCGACCATAGGTGATGTCGAGTTGCTTGCGCTCCTCGGCGGACATCATGCCGCCCTTGCCGCGCTCCTCTACTTGCCAGAGACCGGTGAGGCCTGCGGGGGCCATGAAACGGTCGATACTGGCATCTGCAGTGAGTTTCTCGGCCTCGTAGAGTGGGAGAGGACGGTTTCCCACGATGGACATGTCGCCCTTGAGGATATTGAACAGTTGAGGGAGTTCGTCGATACTGGTCTTGCGGATGAACTTACCCACTTTCGTGACACGCGGGTCGTTCTCAATCTTGACAAAGGCATTCTCGATCTCTTCCTTCTTCTCCTTGTTGAAGTCGCTTTCTGCCACGACAAAGTCATCGCCGACAAGCATCACCTCGTCGTCGCTGATCATCATGTCGGACTCCATGCCCATGTTCATCATCATCATCTCGGCCTCAGCACCCAACGGAGCGGTGATATTGGCCTTCTGCTCTTCTTCACCTTTTTCGGCATATTGGTTGCCTTCCTCCTTGGCCACCTCTTTCAAGCGCTGTTCTGCGTCAACATACATAGAACGGAACTTCAGGAAGTCAAAGATGGTATAGTTGGTACCTACGCGTTTAGACTTGTATACCACAGGCCCCTTGCTCTCCAAGCGGATGGCAATGGCAGTGATGATAAAGACTGGTGACAGAATGATAATGCCCAAAGCAGAGAAGAAGATGTCGAAGAGGCGTTTCCATACAGGAATTTTGAAACGGAGCATCCTGTAGCGGGGGGCCTGATCGTCGAAGAGCATACCCTCACGGTCGGCAATGAACTGGATCTTCTTGTTCAGTTCCGTCACAGAGGCGTTAAGGGCTATCGTATCGTTAATACCACACTTCTGATAAATCTCACGGTCTTCTTTACTGAGGTCACGGGTGAGCAGGATGATATAGGCATTCTTGCTCTTTTTTCGGATATAGGTGATGGCCGTCACGTCTTCGTTGCGCTCGTTCTGCTCGAAGAATACAATAAAATGCTCGTTGCGCACGTGAGGCACGCATGCCGATGCTGCATTCTTGTAATTCTCGGTGAACTGAACAAGGCGCCCCGGAATGTATTTCAGACGTTCCTGCGTCTCGGTATTGGTTCCAAGATAGATTACACCTATCATATAATATTATATTATGGAATGATCTTCTTTACGCGAATTTTTAACTCCATCGGGTTGAAAGGCTTCACAATATAGTCTTCTGCACCGATTTCCAGCAGTCGGATACGCTCACTCGTGGAATCCTCGCTGGACAACATAATCACGGGTATATGCTTGAAAAGTTCATTTTGCTTGATCCACTCCAGGAAATCATCACCACGCATACCCGGCATGCGGATGTCGGAGATGATCAAATCCGGCGTATTACCTGCCTGTAACCACTTTACACCCTGTAATCCGTCGGGCAACCACTGCACGTCGTAGTCGCTCATGAGATAGATGGAGAGCACCTTTGCGATGGTCTCCTTGTCGTCAAGTATTAGGATTTTTTTCTTCATATATGAATTTTATTTTATGCTCTTATAAGCCAATAATCTGTGCAAAGGTAAACAAAATATTTTAATTGTGTTCAAAATTACGTAAAAAAATCACTTTTTTTGCCAAAAAAGTTGGATATTTGAAAAAAAATGGGGAAATTTGCGCAATAAACGTACTATAAATAGAAGCAAAATTATATTTTGATTATGGCAAATAGATATCTATTAGGATTTGATGTCGGCAGTTCATCTGTGAAGGCATCGCTCGTGAATGCAGATAGTGGTAAGTGTGTTGCAACGGCTTTCTTCCCTGAAAAGGAAGCCCCCATTACGGCTGTAAAGGCTGGCTGGGCTGAGCAGGATCCTCAGATGTGGTGGGACAATGCGAAGTTGAGTCTGAAAAAGATCATGGCAGACTCCGGTGCAACCGCCGAAGAGATTAAGGCTATTGGTATTTCCTATCAGATGCACGGTCTGGTATGCGTGGACAAGAACCTCAAAGCCCTCCGTCCGTCGATTATCTGGTGCGATTCCCGTGCTGTTCCATACGGTGAGAAGGCATTCAAGGATTTGGGGGGCGACCAGTGCCTGAGTCATCTGCTGAACTCTCCGGGTAATTTTACGGCAGCCAAACTGGCTTGGGTGAAGGAGAATGAGCCTGACCTCTATAATAATATATATAAGGTGATGCTGCCTGGTGATTATATCGCCATGCGCCTATCTGGTGTGGCCAATACAACGGTTAGTGGTCTGTCGGAGGGTATGTTCTGGGATTTCAAGAACAACCATGTGGCTGACTTCCTGATGAAGTATTATGGTTTCGACAGTTCACTGATTGCTGATATCGTTCCGACTTTCGCCGAGCAGAGTGTGGTGAGTGCCGAGGCTGCTGCTGAGATGGGACTGAAGGCAGGAACACCGATTACCTATCGTGGTGGCGACCAGCCCAACAATGCACTTTCACTGAATGTGCTGGAACCGGGTGAGATTGCCGCGACGGCAGGCACATCGGGTGTGGTCTATGGTGTGCTGGGTGAGGTGAACTACGACAAACAGAGTCGTGTGAATACGTTTGCCCACGTAAACCACAGTGCAGACCAGACCCGTCTGGGTGTGTTGCTGTGTATCAACGGTACGGGTATCCTGAATGCCTGGACGCATCGTAACATCACGCCAGAGATCGGCTATGCCGAGATGAACGATTTGGCAGCCTCAGTGCCCATTGGTAGTGAGGGCGTCACCATCATTCCGTTTGGCAATGGTGCTGAGCGTGTGTTGGAGAACAAGGAGATCGGATGCTCGATCAATGGCCTGAATTTCAACAAGCACAGCAAGGCGCATCTGGTTCGTGCTGCTCAGGAGGGTATCGTGTTCTCATTCTGCTATGGTATGGAGATTATGCAGCAGATGGGTATGGATATCAAAAATATCCACGCCGGTAAGGCCAATATGTTCCTGAGTCCGTTGTTCCGTGACACACTGGCAGGGGTGAGCGGTGCAACCATCGAACTCTATGATACGGACGGTTCTGTGGGTGCCGCCAAGGGCGCTGGTATCGGTGCCGGTATCTACAAGGACAACAAGGAGGCTTTCGCTACGCTTGACAAACTGCAGGTGATTGAGCCGGATGCTGCTCACCGTGCCGAGTATCAGGCTGCGTATGCTGCATGGAAAGAGACTTTGAAGAAGAATATCTAATCATTTTATAACTTAATCAACACAATTATGGCAAAAGAGTATTTTCCGTTTACTGGTAAAATTCCTTTCGAAGGAAAAGACAGTAAGAATGTAATGGCTTTCCATTATTACGAGCCCGAGAAGGTCGTGATGGGAAAGAAGATGAAGGACTGGCTGAAGTTCGCTATGGCTTGGTGGCACACACTGGGGGGTGCCAGTGCTGACCAGTTTGGTGGTCAGACCCGCAGTTATGAGTGGGACAAGGCTGCAGATCCCGTACAGCGCGCTAAAGATAAGATGGATGCTGGCTTCGAGATTATGGATAAACTGGGTATCGAGTATTTCTGCTTCCACGATGTGGATCTCGTTGAGGAGGCTCCCACCATCGCTGAGTATGAGGCTCGCATGAAGGCAATCACCGACTACGCTCAGGAGAAGATGAAGCAGTTCCCGAAGATTAAGTTGCTCTGGGGTACTGCTAACGTCTTCGGTAACAAGCGTTATGCCAACGGTGCTTCTACCAATCCTGACTTTGATGTGGTGGCACGCGCCATCGTTCAAATCAAGAACTCTATCGATGCCACCATCAAACTCGGTGGTACCAACTATGTGTTCTGGGGTGGACGTGAGGGTTATATGAGTCTGTTGAATACCGACCAGAAGCGCGAGAAGGAGCACATGGCTACCATGCTTGGCATGGCTCGCGACTATGCCCGTAGTAAGGGTTTCAAGGGTACGTTCCTGATTGAGCCGAAACCCATGGAGCCTTCTAAGCACCAGTATGATGTGGACACTGAGACCGTGATTGGTTTCTTGAAAGCACATGGTCTGGACAAGGACTTCAAGGTAAACATCGAGGTGAACCACGCTACACTGGCAGGTCACACCTTCGAGCATGAATTGGCTTGTGCTGTGGACGCTGGTATGCTGGGTTCTATCGATGCTAACCGTGGTGACGCACAGAATGGCTGGGATACCGACCAATTCCCCATCGACAACTTCGAGTTAACACAGGCTATGCTGGAGATCATCCGTAATGGTGGTTTGGGCAATGGCGGTACCAATTTCGATGCCAAGATCCGTCGTAACTCAACCGATCTCGAGGATCTGTTCATCGCTCACATCAGTGGTATGGATGCGATGGCTCGTGCACTGATGAATGCCGCTGACATTCTGGAGAATTCTGAACTGCCCGCCATGAAGAAGGCTCGCTATGCTTCCTTCGACAGTGGTGTAGGTAAGGACTTCGAGGATGGCAAGTTGACCTTCGAGCAGGTTTATGAATACGGCAAGAAGGTTGAGGAACCGAAGCAGACCTCTGGTAAGCAAGAGAAATATGAGACAATCGTTGCTCTCTATTGCAAGTAAAAAGAAATTAGGGTTCGCAATTGCGAACCCTAATTTCTTTTATATCATTAGTTCTCGCCGGAGAACTGCTTGATGCGCTGTTCTTCGGATAGTTTACATATTAACAACGTATCATTGTTCTCTGCTACGATATAGCCGTCGAGACCTTGAATGACCACCTTCTTCTCCTGGGTGGTATGCACGATGCAGTTGTGACTTTCGAAGATATCGATGTTGGGGCCGATGCACGCATTGCCATAGAGATCTTTCTTGCTTTGTCCGTGCAGGGAGCCCCAGGTGCCAAGGTCGCTCCAACCGAAATCTGCGGGACAGACGAAGATCTCCTCGGCTTTCTCCATAATAGCATAGTCCACGGAGATGCTCTCGCATTCGGGGAAGCGCTCGTTGATGGTGTCCTGTTCCTGTGGCGTGCCGTAGATGGGCAACATCGACTCAAAGGTCTTGGCCATCGAGGGCTGGTAGATGCGGAAGGCATTGACAATCGTGTTCACATTCCAGATGAAAATACCGGCATTCCAGAAATAGTTGTTTTTCTTGATATATTCCTGTGCAGTCTGGAGGTTGGGTTTCTCACGGAAGGAGTCTACACGGTAGATTTCCTTGTTGCGCAGCGAGGCTGTGCTGAGATCTGCCTGAATATAGCCATAGCCCGTCTCAGGACGGTTGGGTTTCATACCCAGTGTGACGATGGCATCTGTTTCGCTTGTGAACTTCATGCATTCCCTGATGACACGCTGGAACTCAGCGGTGTTGGTCACAATATGGTCGCTAGGGGTGACAACGATGTTGGCCTTCGGGTCACTGGCCTTGATGCGCCAACTGACGTATGCAATGCAGGGTGCCGTGTTGCGGCGACAAGGCTCACAGAGTATATTGCCTTCGGGCATATCGGGCAACTGCTCCTTAACAAGTGCAGCATACTTCTGGTTGGTGACCACCCAGATGTTTTCTGCGGCAATCAAGTCGCCAAACCTCTCAACGGTCAACTGTAGCAGTGTCTTGCCGACACCGAGGACATCAATAAACTGTTTGGGGTACTCAGAAGTACTCATAGGCCAGAAGCGACTCCCGACGCCGCCAGCCATAATGACCAGATGATTGTTCGTTTTTGCCATAATTCTCTGTCTGTCTACAAATACTATTAATTTGCAAAAATATACATTTTATTTCAAACAGACGAATTTTTGACGGAAAAATTTTCGTTTAGGCTGATTTTCTTTTCTTGAAATAATATTTTAGGGCGAAATAAGCAATGGCGAGGAGCACCAAAGCGATGATTGTGATCTTGATGTACTCGGCATATTCCGCAATCTTGTCGTTGAGTTGGTCTTCAGGTACGATGCTGTGTAGATACCAGCCCAGACCTGCAAGGATAGCATGCCAGGCACCGGCTCCGATGGTGGTGTAGAGCAGGAATTTCCAGTAATTCATCTTGGCCAGTCCTGCGGGGATGGATATCAGGTGACGGATGCCGGGAATGAGGCGTCCAGTGAGGGTAGCCACGATACCGTGCTCATCGAAGTACTTCTCACTCTTCTCCACCTTCTCCTGATTCAGCAGACACATCTTTCCCCATTTACTGTTGGCAAAACTGTAGATGACGGGGCGTCCAACAAAGTAGGCCACGACATAATTGATGGTGGCTCCCATGTCAGCACCGATGGTGGCGAAGAGGATGACGAGCCACACATCAAGTTGTCCGCTGGCAGCATGATAGGCAGCGGGGGTTACAACAAATTCCGAGGGTACAGGTATTACCGTGCTCTCCAACAGCATCAGGAAGAGGATCGTGCCGTAATTCAAATTGCCAAGCAGCGAACTGATAAAATTCATTTTATTCCTTATTTATTTTGTTTCTGACGTAATCGACGTAGTCTGTCGCAGGCATGCCCTTCGGAAAGAGGTGTCCCAGCACGAACTGCGCTTCCTTGGGATTCTTCTCTGTGGCCAGTTCCAGATAGGTGAGGAATTCCTCCACCTTATGCAAATCCTTACAACAGAGTGCCATGTATGAATAGCCCTCATTCCACTCATCGTCTACATATTTGAAATATTTCTTGAAGAGTCTGTAAGTGTCGTTGAGACGCTGGTTGTCATATAGCGACACGATGATACGCAGCATGGTCTTCGGGGCATTGCCAGAGTTCTTGAGGGCACGCTCGAATACTTCGCCTGCTTCATCCAAGCGGTTATTGGCCAACAGGATATGACCGCGAATCACCTCCATATCGTTGTGGTTGCAGTCCAGGTATTTGGTCTTGTTGATATAATAGATCGCAGTCTCCGGCATCTTCAGTTCGTTATAGACGAATGCCAGTTCCTGATAGATATCCGGCAGATACTGGGAGTCTGGAGAAGCCACCTCTGCTGCCTTCCGCAAACGTTCGACAGCCTCGTCCATACGTCCAAGGCTGATCAGGCAGGTACCCTGGTGCAGGTAGCCGAACTCATCGTCGTCGATGAGGTCGTTGTAACGCTCAAAGTAATTCAGTGCTTCCTCATAGTTCTCCAGCCTGAGCAGACCGTTGGCTTTCGATAGGATACTCTCTGGATCGCTGGGGTCGATGGCGATGGCATATTCACTGCTGGTGACGGAAGCACCGTAATCCTCGCTCATAAACTGCGCACTGGCCAACGCAACCCAGTATTTCTTTGAGAAGGGATCGTGGTCGATAAGTTCCGTGAAAATGCGCTCACTGTCCTTGTACTTTCCCAGTCCGAAGAGGGTGTGTGCCATCAGTTCCTTGAAGTCATCGGAGTCATCTCCCCGTGAACGGGCCATCCACTGGAAGGCCTTGTCATGCAGGTCATAGTCGGAGAAGAGGTTGGCCACGTCGTAGACATAGTCCATCAATTCATCGGGAGGGACTTCTCGATAGTGTTGGCGAAACAGGTCATCGGCCTCGTCGACCTTCCCCTCGCAAATCAATATCTCGCCCTTCAAGTACTGGTATTCCACCTCGTCGGAAGGGTGGATGCGTTCTGCATATTCACGGGCTTTGTCGAAATTATTCTCTGACAAGGCTTCTCTGGCCTTGTAGAGTAGGGGAGCAACGGCCTCGGGACTGTATTGTAGGGCCTGGTCTATCACGTTGTCGGCCTCCTCAACCCTACCATGGTAATGATAGTAATCAGCAATACTCGCCAAGTCATCGGCATCCATATAGATGGGATGCCCTGACTTCACCGAGTCTTCGTATTGCTGAAGAATCTCCATGAATTCCTCACTCTTGAAATAGGCCGTTTCGTCAGTCATGATTATGATTTGAGCCCGACAGTCTTGTTGAAGACAGGATGCTCTGGTGTGGTGTCCGAGTCGGGCGTAAAGTAACCGATGCGCTGGAACTGCAGGTAGGTGAGCGGCTTCATCGTGGCGGCATAAGGCTCCACATAACAGTCTTTGATGATGTTCAGAGAGTCGGGGTTGATCATCTGCTTCATGGCAGTCACAGCGTCGCAGTTCTGTGCCTCACGGATGGCAGCCAACTCATCGCGGGGATTCTCCACCTTCCACAGACGGTCGTAGAGACGCACCTCTGCCTTCACGGCGTGGGCGCAACTTACCCAGTGGAGGGTCTTACCCTTGATCTTGCGGTTAGAACCAGGCAGACCGCTGCGAGACTCTGGGTCGTAGGTGCAGTAGATGGTGGTTACATTGCCGTTCTCGTCCTCGTCGCAGGGATGGTCCTCATTGCATTGTATAATGTATGCGTTCTTTAATCTTACCTCTTTGCCTGGAGCCAGACGCATAAACTTCTTCTCGGCTACCTTCATAAAATCGTCACGCTCAATCCACAGTTCACGGCTAAACTCGATGGTATGGGTACCGTCAGCCTCATTCTCCGGGTTGTTCACGGCAGTCAGTTGCTCCACCTGTCCCTCGGGATAGTTGGTGATGACTACCTTCACAGGGTCAAGTACGGCACTGACACGGATGGCACGGCTGTTCAGGTCGTCGCGTACAGCACTTTCCAAAAGGGCCATATCGTTGAGGGCATCGATCTTAGTGTATCCGATCTTATCGATGAAACTCACAATACTCTCAGGACTGTAACCACGACGACGGAAACCGCAGATGGTCGGCATGCGGGGATCATCCCAGCCGCTGACCAGTTTCTCGTTTACTAATGCCAACAGATTCCGCTTCGACATCAGCGTATAGTTCAGATTCAGTTTGTTGAACTCAGTCTGACGGGGACGGTTGTCCTCGATGTCGTCAGTCTCGCCTCGCCATTCCTTCATCCAAGTGACAAAGAGATCGTAGAGAGGTCTGTGTTCCACAAACTCCAGTGTACACCATGAGTGGGTCACACCCTCCAAGTAGTCGCTCTGGCCGTGGGTGAAGTCATACATCGGGTAGGCGTTCCACTTGTTGCCAGTACGGATGTGGGGGATGTTCAATACACGGTAGATCAGCGGGTCGCGGAACAGCATGTTCGGGTGAGCCATGTCTATCTTGGCGCGCAACACTAAGGTGCCTGGTTCGCACTTGCCGCTATTCATGAATTCGAAGAGTTTCAGATTCTCCTCTACAGGACGGTCACGGAAGGGACTGTTCGTACCAGGACTGGTTGTCGTGCCCTTCTGCTGGGCTATCACCTCTGAACTCTGCTCGTCTACATAAGCACGTCCCTGCTTGATGAGCCATACTGCAAAGTCCCAGAGTTCCTGGAAGTAGTCGCTGGCGTAGTAGACGTTTGCCCACTGGAAGCCGAGCCACTTGATGTCGTTCTCGATGCTCTCGATATATTCCGTATCCTCCTTGATGGGGTTCGTATCGTCGAAGCGGAGGTTGCACTGGCCACCATATTTTTTTGCAAGCCCAAAGTCGATGGCGATAGCCTTGGCATGGCCGATATGCAGGTAGCCGTTAGGCTCCGGCGGGAAGCGCGTCTGCATCCTGCCGCCGTTCTTACCCTCAGCCAGGTCGTTGATTACCTTCTGTTCAATGAAACTTACCGATCGTCTCTCCTCACTCTCGTTCTTAATCTTCTCTTCCATATACTTATTTACTTTTCACTATTCACTTCTATTTTATTCCACGTTCGTTCAGCGCCTTTGAATATTTGGCTGCATTTTTCAGATGCTCACTGTAAGTGCGCGCAAAATTGTGGGTACCCGAAAAGTCCTCTTTGGCACACATGTAAAGGAAATCGTGCGCCACACGGTTTAGTACAGCGTCGATGCCCTTGATGGAGGCTATCTTAATTGGCCCCGGTGGCAGTCCAGCGTTCTTATAGGTGTTGTAAGGACTGTCGTAGTGTAGCATATCGTGGTAGATGCGTTTCAGGTCGAAACGCTTCATGGCAAACTTGATAGTAGGGTCTGCCTGTAGGGGGATACCCTGACTCAGACGGTTTAGGTACATTCCCGCAATCATCGGCTTTTCGTCGTTGTTGGCCGTTTCCTCATCGATGATGCTGGCCATGGTACATATTTCGTTGGGTGTCAGTCCCAAGGCAGTGGCCTTCGCCGTACGCTCCCCGTTCCAGAAATGGTCGTGCTCCTTCTGCATACGCTCCATCAGTCCGTTAAGACTCACGTTCCAGTATACTTCGTAGGTATTGGGTACAAACAGACAGGCGATGGTGGCTGTATCGTAGCCCCAGTGTTGGCAGAAATCGTTGTCTGTCAGCGAAGTCACTATTGTCACACTGTCCATCATCAGTTTCCTCGACAGTGCGCCGGCTAGTCTCTCCATCGTCTTCGATTCGGGGACGGTCAGCATCTCGGCCTCCTGATGACCGTTCTTCAGGTTACGGAAAGTGTTCACGACGTTGATGCCTGGCTTGATGGCGTAGCGACCAGTGCGTATATGGTCGGCGTAACCCCAGTGTCTGGCAATGCATTTGAAGCCTGCCATGGCATGCTCAGAGGCGTACGGTTCTAACTTGGCAAAAACAGAGTCGGCGCTATCGTCCTCGTCAATATAGACATAGCCTACAGTTTCTTTCTCCTCTGAAAAGTCCGTCAGGAAAAAGTAGTAGAGCAGTCCTATGACGACTAATGCGCTGAGGACTACTGGTATCAGATAATACGATGTCTTTATTGTCTTCATTTATATCTATCTCTTAAAAACCGCTGCAAAGTTACAACTATTTTTCGACAAAGCAACGCTTTTTGGAGGGAAATGTTTTGTCATTCGCATAGTTTTTCGTAACTTTGCACAAAGAATTTGTTCGAATATGAAACTGAGATTCACGATAAACTACGGGACACAGTGGGGGGAAGGCCTCCATGTGGTCATTTCATATAAAAGCATTGATGGTACGGTGCGCACGTCGAACCTGCTCATGCAGACCGATGACGGGTTCTGCTGGACCTTGGAAACGGCAGCCATTGAGTCGCGCCAGCATCCCATCGGTTCGTTCACCTACCACTATCAGGTGGAGGATGGCGAAGGGCATGTACTGCGCAGGGAGTGGACAGGGGTGCCACGGAGTTTTCATTTTGACTCGACAAAGAACTTCGTAATGCCCGACCTTTGGCATGACATTCCTTTGCAGTACCATCTTTACAGTAGTGCTTATAAGACTACGGTTGGACTGCCTCACGACGAGGCCGTCCAGACATTACGTCAGCCACTCTATCGCAAGACCGTTCTTTTTCGCGTGTCGGCGCCCCAACTGCGTAAGGGACAATCGCTGGCACTCTTGGGTAGTCACCCTGCCTTGGGCGACTGGAATCCTGCCCGCTATCTGAGGATGGAGTATGCAGGCCAGTACGACTGGATGCTTTCGGTGAATGTGGAGAGTATCCTGCTGCCGTTGGAGTACAAATATGTCATTATCGACGATGCGACGAATACGCTTGTGGCTTGGGAAGAGGGCGACAACCGTACCACCGAGGGACTATTGCCTGCCGACCTGACAGCAGTGCCAGACGGTACGGTGTTGGTGGTGTATGGCGAGAGTCTGCGGGTGAAGGAACTGACATGGCGGGCGGCAGGTGTGGTGGTGCCGGTGTTCAGTCTGCGCAGTGATCACTCCTGTGGCGTAGGCGACTTCGGTGATCTCAGACGGCTCGTGGATTGGGCAGTGACAGTGGGCATGAAGGTAATCCAGACGTTGCCTGTGAATGATACCACCACCGACGGTGGCTGGCATGACTCCTATCCTTATAATATCGTTTCTGCCTTTGCCCTGCATCCGCACTATCTCGATTTGGAGGCACTTGGCACACTGAGAAGTAAGACGAAGATGACTGCTTTCCAACGCCAACGCAGGGAACTGAATGCCTTAGGTTACAGCGACTACGAGGCTGTGGGGCGGGTAAAGTCGGCGTATGTGCAGGAAATCTTTGCCGAGAAAGGGCAGCAGACACTCGACAGCAAAGAATTCAAGGCGTGGTTTGAGGAGAGTAAGTTCTGGTTGGAGCCTTATGCCAGGTGGATAGCTGGACATTCTGGTTATTCCGGAGAATTCGACATGATATTATTCATCCAATACCACCTCCATCTGCAATTAAAGGCCGTTGCCGACTACGCCCGGTCGAGGGGTGTAGTGCTGAAAGGCGATATCCCCATCGGGGTCAATCGTGACAGTGTGGAAACTTCTACTCACCCCGAACTCTTCAATATGGACTGTCAGACGGGTGCACCGCCTGATGCCTTCTCGCAGAATGGTCAGAACTGGGGCTTCCCGACTTACCGTTGGAGTGAGGGACTGGCTGACTGGTTCCATAAGCGCCTGCGTTGGATGGCACAGTACTTCGATGCCTTCCGCATTGACCACATCCTTGGTTTCTTCCGTATCTGGGAGATTCCCAATGATGCCCTCTTTGGACTGCTTGGACATTTCTCTCCGGCACTGCCTCTGGCTGTCAGCGAGATAGAGTATTTCGGATTGCCATTCCGCAAGGACTTTATGACGAGGCCCTTTATCAACGACCGTGTGATTACGCGACTCTTCGGCATTCATGCACAGTATGTCCGAGAGAACTACCTCATCCCCCGCAGTTACGGACTCTACGACTTGAAAGCAGAATATAACACCCAGCAGAAGGTGAGGGCCTGCTTTGAGGGACGTGGCGACGAGAACAGTCTGTGGATACGCGACGGACTCTACCGGCTGATCAGTGGGGTGCTCTTTGTGGAGGATCCCCGGCAGACGGATATGTACCATCCGCGTATCGGGGCTTTTAACGAGCCTGTCTATGAGGCCCTGACCAACGAGGAGAAGGAGGCCTACATGCGACTCTATAACAACTACTATTATCAGCGACATAACTTCTTCTGGGGTAGTGAGGCCATCCGTCGACTGACGGAGGTGTTTGGCGACACCCGGATGCTTTGTTGTGCAGAGGATTTGGGCATGTTGCCAGACTGCGTGGCACCAGTCCTTGACCAACTGCGCATTCTGACCCTTGAAATACAATCGATGCCGAAACATAGTGGGTTTGAGTTTACGCACCTCGACGGCAATCCCTATCGCAGTGTAGCGACATTCTCCACTCACGATATGTCGCCGTTACGCCTCTGGTGGGAGGAGAGTCCGGAGCGCACCCAGCGTTATTACGTGACGATGCTCCAAAAACAAGGTCATGCACCCGAGCACCTACCTGCGCACTTGGCAGAGGAGATCATCGCCCGTCATCTGTATTGTCCGTCGATGCTGTGTATGTTGTCGTTGCAGGACTGGCTCTCAATGGACGGTGAACTGCGTTCGAAGAATCCCCGGGAGGAACGTATCAATGTGCCCAGTGATGCCTATAACCGTTGGAAGTATCGTATGCATCTCACCATTGAGGAACTGATGAAAGCAGATAAATATAATAATAAGGTACGCACGATGGTGCAACGGTCGAAAAGGTGATGTTTATAGTTTAATGTTTATAGATGATTACTTATAACGTATATATCTTTGATTTGGATGGGACACTGCTGGATACGTTGGGCGATCTGGCGGCATCGGTGAACTATGCCCTTCGGACGCATGGGATGCCAGAGCATTCGATAGACGATGTACGGAGATTTGTTGGCAATGGTGTTCGTAAGTTGATGGAGCGTGCAGTACCCGATGGTGCGGTTAATCCACTATTTGAAGAGGCGTTTGCCACTTTTCGTGAGTATTATATGCATCATTCATTGGATACCACCCGTCCTTACGAGGGTATCCCCGAAACATTGGTAGTCCTTCGTGAGAGGGGATGTCGTCTGGCGGTGGTGAGCAATAAGATGCGGAAGGCCACCGAGGAACTCTGTCGGCACTTCTTCCCAGATACGATCGAGGTGGCTATCGGTGAGGATGAGGCTGCAGGCATCCGTAAAAAACCTGCCCCAGATACGGTCTTCGCAGCCTTGAAGACCCTAGGTTCTCCTATGGAATTTGCCGTCTATGTCGGAGATAGCGATGTTGATATTGAGACCGCCCATAATGCCGGCATCCCCTGCATCAGCGTGCTCTGGGGCTTCCGGGACAAAGATTTCCTGATACAACACGGAGCGAAGACTTTTATCTCCGCTCCGCAAGAACTCCTTGATAATATTAGGTAGTTCTAAGCATTCCTAGGCTATCCTAGGATGTCCTAGGAATGCCTAGATACTTTGCAACCTCGCAATATATTTCCCAAGAATATCGAATTCCAGATTTACGACACTCCCCACTTTGATGTCGCAGAAGTTGGTGTGCTCGAAGGTGTATGGGATAATCGCCACTTGGAAAGTATTCGATGTCGGATTGCAGACGGTGAGAGAGACCCCATTGACAGTGACGCTGCCCTTATCGACGGTGAAATAGCCTTTCTTCGCCATCTCACGGTCTTCGGGATATTCGAAAGTGAAATAAGTGCTGCCGTTAGCATCTTCCATGGCGATGCACTTGGCAGTCTCGTCGACATGTCCCTGTACGATATGCCCGTCAAGTCGTCCGTTCATCAGCATCGATCGCTCCACATTCACCTTGTCGCCCACCTGCAACAGGCCGAGATTACTGCGATCGAGGGTCTCCTTCATGGCGGTGACCACATAGGTGCCGTCGATAATCTTGACCACAGTGAGGCATACGCCGTTGTGGGCGATGCTCTGGTCTATCTTCAACTCGTTGACGAAGGAACACTTCAACGTAAAATCAATATTCTCGCGGTCTTTCTTTATAGCCACAACGGTGGCAAACTCTTCAACAATTCCAGAAAACATATCTTATGCGATTTAGTAATCAACTATAAACAATAAACTCTAAACTATAAACTATAAAAAAACCGGGTGCGTGCCGATGATTTGGTGAAAACTCCTGTTTCACACGATTTGGGTGCTCTCCGTCGTTGTAATCCACCGGCATCTTGATGCTCTCCCGAGGGATGTGGCCCGCCATTGGCAAGAGAAACTGGCCCGGATTGATTTTTATAATGTAGAGTATCCCGATCTATGCGGCACGACCCGAATTCTGTTGCAAAGATACATTTTTTTTCTTAATGTTCAAAGAAAACGGAAGGATTTTATTATCTTTGCAACAAATTTTATGATTATGAGCAAGAATATCTGCATTGTGGCGGGTGCCCGTCCGAATTTTGTGAAGGTTGCCCCATTGGTAAGAGCCATCCGTAAGTCAGGACAGGCTGAGTATCTCTTGGTGTATGCTGGGCGTGAGGATGACCCTACTTTGGAACCGTCGCTATTCGACGATTTGCAGATGCCGCGCCCAGACTTCTATTTGGGCGTTGACAGCGTGAAGTTGAA
Source organism: Prevotella sp. (assembly GCA_017964785.1). GTDB lineage: Bacteria > Bacteroidota > Bacteroidia > Bacteroidales > Bacteroidaceae > Prevotella. Next base: position 2,810 of record JAGCRH010000132.1, on the reverse strand, counting down.
TGAGATTACGAGTCGCGTCATGGCTGAGTTCGATCTTTTCCTTGATGCGCATCCTGTGGATGTGGTGATTGTGGTGGATGATCTGGCCTCTACGATGGCGGCTGCTATCGTCACCAAGAAACGGGGTATCCGTCTGGCACATCTCGTGGCGGGTACACGTTCCTTCGATATCAACATGCCCAAGGAGATCAATCGTCTGGTGATCGATGCTCTCAGCGACTACCTGTTTACGGCAGGAGTCAAGAGTAATAGCGTGGCGACCCGTGAACAACAGTCGGAATCGTCGCAGACCTATATGGTGGGTAATATCCTGATGGATACGTTGCGCTTTAATCACGACAGACTTCAAAAGCCAGCCCTGATGAAAGGTGTGTCAGGTCCTTATATTGTCTTTACTTTGAATCGCCGGGCATTGTTGGCTGATGATGAAAAAATGCACAAAATGACAGAGACGATATTACAGGCAGCAGGTGATGTGGCGGTTATTGCACCCTTGCGTCCGGAAGCCCGTAATGTACTTGATAAATATAATGATAAAATGCTGGTTTGTAGTCCATTAAGTTATTTGGAGTTTGGTTGGCTAACAACCCATGCGACAGGTGTGATTACCGATTCTGGCAATGTTGCGGAAGAGGCTACGTTTAATGGCGTTCCCTGTATCACACTCAACAATTATACTGAGCATCAGGAGACGGTTACTGTGGGCTCCAATGTGCTGGTTGGCGAGGATCCCGACAAACTGCATGAGGCTGTGATAAATATGGTCAGCGGTAGGTGGAAAAAGTGCGCCCTTCCCGATCGTTGGGATGGACGCACTGCCGAACGAATCGTTCAAATTCTCCTAAACTAATCTAGGAAATCCTAGGCACTCCTAGGACATCCTAGGATAACCTAGGAAGACCTAGGACAGCCTAGTAATTCTCAGCCTTAATTTGGAAGTAAGCCTGCGGATGATTGCAGACGGGACACTCCTCCGGCGCCTTCTTGCCGATGACGATATGTCCGCAGTTGCTGCACTGCCAGATGACATCGTTGTCCTTTGAGAATACACGCTCCTTATTAATATTATCCAATAACTTACGATAACGTGCCTCGTGCTCCTTCTCAATCTTGCCTACCGCCTCAAACTTCTCGGCAATCTCGTCGAAACCTTCCTCACGGGCTTCCTTTGCCATGCGGGCATACATATCCGTCCACTCGAAATTCTCACCATTGGCAGCAGCCTCCAAATTCTCTGGTGTACTCTTGATGGCACCGCCCTCTAAGAGTTTGAACCACATCTTGGCATGCTCCTTCTCGTTGGCTGCAGTTTCTTCGAAGATGGCGGCAATCTGTACGTAGCCGTCCTTCTTGGCCTTCGATGCCCAGTAGGTGTACTTGTTACGTGCTTGTGATTCACCTGCAAAGGCTTCTTGCAAGTTCTTCTCGGTCTTTGTTCCTTTCAGTTCTTTCATAATCGTAATTGTTTAGTGAAATGTTTATTATTTTAATGTGAGATAATAGCCCAGTCTATATGGATTGAACAACCTGAGGCAAGGGTGCTGTCCACAGAGGTTTCTGCGCACCAGACTGCCGAAGAGTTTAAAGGAAAGACATATCACGTTCCGGACAAAGGGGACGTGGATACCCTCGGCCAGAGTAATCACACGGGAGTAGCCCCTTAGTTCCTGACGGAAGGCGAACAGTGTTCTTGTGCTGCGTTCTATCTTGTTGATGTAGTCGGAGTTGGCCTCAAAATCAGTCATCATCACAGGGTTGTCGAGATGGGTGATGCTGATACCATGCTGCTTCAACTGTTTCCCCAACAGCACATCCTCGTAACCGCTTCGGGTAAAGCGCTCGTCGAAGGGACAGGCCTCGAAGGCTGTCCGCTCGATGAGGAAGTTGGTGGAACGGAACTCCCGGTACTGCTGTCGCTGACGCTTCTCTGCTGTGTGGGTAGGTTCGGCAGCCTTTTCATAGAGGTACCTGAGGTTGTGGCGGAGCCGTTCGTCTTCAAGGATGCAGATGCCACCGTTGACTACCCCCTCGTGTCCGTCAGCCACATAGCGTTTCAGGAAATCGTCGCTTGGGATGGTGATGTCGCAGTCGAGGAATAACAGCCAGTGGAAGTGGCTCTGGGTACCTAAGTAGTTACGGGTGGCGGCACTGCCGGTATTCTGTTCCTTTACGATATAGCGACAGTGGGGAAGTCGGTTGATGGCTTCATTCTCGCGGATGCTCTCCTGCTGGGGCGAATGGTCGTCGGCCACGATGATCTCATAGTCGATGCCGAGTGCCTCTGCCTGCTGTTGCAGACAGGTGACCAGATCCACACAGACATTATTATAGTTTGGGATCAGTATCGAGAGTTCTGTTTTCTTCCATTGTGTCATAATCGGAGGACAAAATTAAACATTTTCCGCCATATTTCATACATAGAAGCCCCAAAAATAGTTAAAAATGTATATGCGACAGCAAATTTCTTACCTCTTACCTCTTACTTCTCACCTCTTTTTCGTACCTTTGCACCCGCTTTTACGAGATAAGAGCATGAAATTCAAATTTTTAACAACAAATTAAACATTAAACACAATGGCAACAAAAATCAGATTGCAGCGCGGCGGCCGTAAGGGCTATGCCTTCTACAGCATCGTAATCGCCGACGCTCGTGCACCACGTGATGGTCGTTTTACTGAGAAGATTGGTACTTACAATCCCAACACCAATCCTGCCACAGTAGACTTGAATTTCGACCGTGCACTCTATTGGGTTGAGACTGGTGCCCAGCCCACAGACACAGTACGTAACATCCTCAGCCGTGAGGGCGT
>JAGCRH010000131.1 GCA_017964785.1 Prevotella sp. | reverse complement strand
TCTTATCTAATAAATAGGTAATGTTGTCAGTCGGTTTGTTGAAGTCCTCACTCATCCAACCGTTTTTGGCAGAGCCATAGACCACAGGGAAGTCCAATTGATCCTCAGTGGCATTGAGGGAGAACATCAGGTCGAACACCATCTCGTAGACCTCCTCCGGACGACAGTTGGGCTTGTCCACCTTGTTGACCACCACGATGGGCTTCAATCCTATCTGGAGGGCCTTTTGCAACACGAAACGCGTCTGGGGCATCGGGCCTTCGAAAGCATCGACGAGCAACAGACAACCGTCCGCCATATTGAGCACACGCTCCACCTCACCTCCGAAATCGGAGTGCCCCGGGGTGTCGATGATATTGATCTTTACGCCTTTCCAGTTAATAGATACATTCTTTGAGAGAATGGTGATGCCACGCTCACGCTCCAAGTCATTGGCGTCGAGCACCTGGTTGCTGAGATTCTGTCCCTCACGGAAGAGATTGCCAGCGAGCATCATCTTATCGACCAGTGTGGTCTTACCGTGGTCGACATGGGCAATAATTGCTATGTTTCTGATATCTTGCATACCTATTTTCTTGTTTTACGGGTGCAAAGGTACAACTTTTCTTCGAAATATTTGTTGGAATGAGGAAAAAGTTGTACCTTTGCACCCGCATTTCGGAAAATCCGGAGCATTTGATGACGTAAACCGGCTGGTGATTGCCTGGAAACGCGTCTGAAAGATGTTATTGCAAACAACATTAATCACATTAAAATTATGTATTTAGACAAAGCAAAGAAGGAAGAGATTTTCGGCCAGTACGGCAAGAGTACGACCGATACCGGTTCTGCTGAGGCACAGATCGCCCTTTTCAGTTACCGTATCTCTCACCTGACAGAGCATTTGAAGAAGAACCGCAAGGACCACGCAACAGCCCGTTCACTGACCATGCTGGTAGGTAAGCGTCGTAAGTTGTTGAAGTACCTCTACACGAACGACATCAATCGTTATCGTGCCATCATCAAGGCACTCGGTCTGCGTAAGTAAGACAAACTTCTTCGGAAAAATTAAAGCCTCGCTTTTCAGCGGGGCTTTATTTCGTTTAGGGGGATCATCACAAAATCGCGCTGCTCCATCAGCGGATGAGGAATCTTCAAGTCGGGTTCATCGACGGTCAGGTCATCGTAAAGGAGGATGTCGATGTCGATAGGACGATCCTTAAATTGAGAATTGAGAATTGAGAATTGAGAATTAAGAGGGCTGCGCCGGGTGGCATGTTTGCGACGCTTCCCTAATTCGCGTTCGATTTTCTGGGTGGCTTTGAGGAGTTGGCGGGGAGTGAGGGAGGTCTCCACGAGGATCACGCCATTGAGGAATCTGTTCTCTGACTCGAATCCCCAAGGCTCAGTTTCAATGAGAGAGGACTGGCGAATCACCAGTCCTATGTTTTCACCGATCAGCGCAATCGCCTTTCGGATATTCGCTTCTCTGTCACCGAGATTGGAACCAAGTCCCAAATACACGCTATGAGCCATTCTCCCTTTAACTTCCTTTTAACTTCCCTATAACTTCCTTTTAACTTCCCTTTAACTTCCCTTTAACTTCCTTTTAACTTCCCTTTAACTTCCTAATCATCAAGTATCAGCATCGCATCGCCGAAGCAGCCGAACTTATAGCCGTTCTTCACAGCCTTCTTATAGGCGTCATACACCAGGTCATAGCCGCCGAAGGAACATTCCGTCATCATCATCGTCGACTCCGGATGATAGAAGTTACCCACCATGGCATTGGCCAGACCGAACTCGTAGGGCGGGAAGATGAAACGATTGGTCCAACCATCAAACTCCTTCAACATCCCATCGGTACCGACTGCCGACTCTGTGGCACGGGCCGTACTGACACCTACCACACAGACACGATGTCCCTCTGCCTTGGCCTTATTCACAATCTCGCAGGCTTCCTTGTCGACGAACATCTGCTCAGAACTCATCTTGTGCTTCGTCAGGTCCTCCACCTCGATGCCATCGAAGTTGCCCAGGCCGCAGTGCAGGGTGATATAGGCGAAGTTGATGCCCTTGATCTCCATACGCTTCATCAGTTCACGACTGAAATGCAAGCCTGTCGAGGGAGCCGTGACAGCCCCTTCCTTCTTGGCATAGATGGTCTGGAAGAGATCCATATCCTCCGCTGTGGCAGGACGGTTGTCAACGATATAACGGGGCAGCGGTGCCTCTCCCAGGGCAAACAGTTCGCGTTTGAACTCATCGTGCGGACAGTCATAGAGGAAGCGCAGCGTACGTCCACGACTCGTGGTGTTGTCGATCACCTCAGCCACCATCGGACCATTCTCCTGGAAGAACAGTTTATTGCCGATACGGATCTTACGGGCGGGCTCTACCAGAACATCCCACAGACGGAGTTCCTCGTTGAGTTCACGGAGTAAAAAGACCTCAATCTTGGCATCGGTCTTCTCCTTCGTGCCATACAGACGGGCAGGGAACACCTGGGTGTCGTTGAACACGAAAGCATCGTCCTCGTCGAAATAGTCAAGGATATTCTTGAAGTCGAGATAGACGGGGTTGCCCTCCTCATCCTTCATATCCTCACCGTTCTCGTCCTTCTTGAACATCTCGATACGCTCACTCTTACGGTGGACCACCATCAGACGACATTCATCACGATGATAGGTAGGTTCGAGCGCCACAAGATTCTCTGGCAGTTTGAATTTAAATTGCGACAGTTTCATTTATGTTTGAAATTTGAATTTTGATCTTTGAAATTTATGATTACCTTTCTATCTCCTGGGCATCCAGCCAGGCGGGGAAATCGTCGAACGTCAGGCAGTCCTCGATACGGACATCGCCCACACGGGTGCGACAAAGTGCCGTCAGATAGGCACCACTCCCCAGGGCCTCGCCAATGTCTCGCGCCAGCGAACGGATATAGGTGCCTTTGCCACAGACCACCCGGATGCTCATCTGCATCGTCTCCGCATCGAAGGCCGTCAGTTCCAGTTCGTCGATACGTACCGGCTTGGCGGCGAGTTCCACCTCCTGACCCTTACGGGCCATCTTATAGGCCCTGTGTCCGTCTACCATCACGGCAGAGAAGAGAGGCGGCACCTGCATGATATCCCCCACAAACAGGGGCAGCGTCCGTTCTATCAACTCCCGCGTGATATGCGCCGTCGGATAGGTGGAGTCCACCTCGTGCTCCATATCGTAACTCGGTGTGGTGGCTCCTAATTGCAGGGTAGCCGTGTACTCCTTGGTATGGAGTTGCAACTGTTCTATCTGCTTCGTGGCCTTTCCGGTACAGAGAATCAGCACACCCGTAGCCAACGGGTCGAGTGTCCCTGCATGTCCCATCTTCACCCGCTTCACGTGGATCCGTTTGGAGACGAGGTAACGGATATGCGCCAGCGCCCCAAAACTCGACATCCGATAGGGTTTGTTGATATAGATGAAGGCTCCCTCCTGGAAATCCATTTAATCCACCATTGCAAGTGAGTGACCTGTCAGCAGCAGAATGATGATAATGCCACCAACGATGATGCGATAGATTCCGAATGCCTTAAAGCCATATTTGCTAAGGAAGTTGACGAACCACTTCATGGCCAGCAGCGCCACCACAAAGGCAATGACACAACCCAGTATCAGCATCGTGATGTTATGGCTGGTGGCCCAGACCGTATCTTCTTTCATCAGGTCGAGCAGGTCGAGCAACGTGGCACCTGCCATCGTCGGCACAGCCAGGAAGAACGAGAACTTGGCAGCACGCCTACGGGTCAGTCCCTGTGTCATACCACCCACGATGGTAGCCATCGAGCGCGACACACCGGGAATCACGGAGATACACTGATAAAGACCAATCTTGAAGGCACGACGCTCATTGACCTTATTATCCTCACTGCCCTTATTAAACAGTTTGTCGCAGAAGAGCATAAACACACCTCCGAGCACCAACATAATGGCAACCACCTCGACGCTGTCGAGCAACCAGTCGAGCAGGCCAGACTTCTTGGCGAGAAGTCCAATGACCACCGCAGGAATTACACCCACGATAAGCAACCAGTAGAAATAATACTTGTGCTTGAGTTTCTGGAAGAGCGAACTGCCTACTGGAGCCGGCGTGTTGTCAAACTTGAAAAAACGATTCCAATAGAGGCAGACCACCGACAGGATGGCGCCAAACTGGATGATAAACGTAAAGGCATGTACAAAGGGATCGCCCTGAGGCACACCCAACAGGTTCTGCGCAATGATCATGTGGCCTGTCGACGATACCGGCAGGAACTCTGTCAGTCCCTCCACGATGGCTATAATAATGGTTTCTATCCAATCCATAACTTAGTTCTTGGGTTTACGCACGACGGCATAGATCATCGACACAAAGCCGAAGAGACAAACGATGGGTGCCACCTTGATACGGCGCGCACTGAAAATATCCGGCTCATACACGGAATCGCTCGAACCCGCTCCCGTCATCAGCAGGAAACCGACGACGACAATCGCCATCCCCACTGCCAGCAGGATGAAATTCACCTTGTCAAATGCAAAATTTCTCTTATCCATCTATCTAATTTACAATTTAACGATTTACAATTTACTATTTAGATTTTGTAAAGGTCGCCTGCGCTCATCTTCAGGAAACGGTTCACGGAGATCCACGAACACATCGCCGTGATGACAATACCGAACAACAGCACAGCCACTGCCGTAATGGTCAGTTCACGCCAGTTGAGAATGCTCAGGATGTTGGGCTCATAATAATAGAGACCGTAGAAGCACAACCCCAGAACCCCGATGGCGAGGATTGCCGCAACGATGCCCACCAGTACCGACTGTTTGAGGAACGGCTTACGGATAAAGCCCCACGAGGCTCCCACCAGTTTCTCCACGTGGATCAGGAACCTACGGGAATAGACACTCAGTCGCACCGTATTGTTGATCAGGGCAAACGACACGAATGTCAGCAACAGAGCCAGCACCAGCAGCACGATGTTGATACGTGTCAGGTTACGGTTCACATTATCCATCAGGTCCTCCTGATAGGCCACATCGGTCACAAAGTTGTTCTTACGCAACTCCTCGGTGATCCAGATCAGGGAGTCACGGTTGGCATAGTCCGACTTCAACTGCAATTCCAGCGTGGCCATAAAGGGGTTGGCACCCAGGAACTCCGAGGGATCAGAGCCCATCGCTGCCGTCTGTTCCTTCAAGGCCTGCTCCTTGCTCACATAGTCTATGTTCTTGGAGAACGGACGGTGGTAGAGGTTCCGGCAGAGACGCTTGGCATCGTTGACACTCGCATCATCGCTAAGCATCACGGTGACGGTCAGGTTCTCCTTCACCCACGCCGACAGATTATGCGACGTCAGCACGGAGAGAACCACCAAGCCCAACAGCACCAACACCATCGTTGTACTGATGCACAGCGTCACCAACTGCATACCCCGACGGCTGCCAGACTTCTTCTTGCGTTTTTTCATCAATTATTTAAACACGTACGTAATTTCGAGGTGCAAAGATACAACAATTCAATCGGAAATCCAAATATTTTCCTTATTTTTCACTTTTCTCCTATCACTTTTCACTATTCACTATTCACTATT
>JAGCRH010000130.1 GCA_017964785.1 Prevotella sp. | reverse complement strand
CCTTTCATCGTTCTGATGGCAAGGAGGGTTCTCGGAGCGTAGCGGAGAGGTTCGTCGTTGTCAGCAGAACGAAACCTTCTCTAGCGCATGTTCAGCGCTCAGTGGTAACTTTTCCAGTTGCAAACATAGTAACTGATCATTATTTTACCAGTTTCTTCTTGCCGTTTTGGATATACACGCCCTTTTGGGGTATGATGGAAAGACGGCGGCCCTGCAGGTCGTAGATTATTGATGATTCTCTTGTTTTTGCAGTGGTAACGCCCTGGACAGAAGTCGCTTGTGCAAGTAATTCGGCTTTTGATATTTCATAGATATCTGATTCTGTATAAAACAGTAGTTTGCTGCCGTATTGCTTCAAGTCATACACATTTTTTGTAGAGGATTTCTTCATAGGTTCTGTTTGTGGAACACTCCATGTTTTTCCACCGTCCGTAGAACACATGATTTCAATTTTGTCTGAAGTACGACCTGCCATATAAACAATATCGCTATTTTCGCTGTCGTAAGCGGTGAAAACCCAAAGACCATCACGTAGGCCATCACCCGAGAAATCTTGAATATCCCATGTGTGACCGTTATCATCAGAGGTATACACAATGCCCGAGCCACCAACTATCCATCTGTCAGGGTCGGTAGGATGAAATGCGATGCGATTAACGCAATTGTCACCAGAAGAATAGGGCGGATTGTATTGCCATGTCAGACCGCTATCATAACTGATGTTTAACACCCAACTAAAATATTCCTCTTCTCCGCTTGCATATATTATCTTTGGATTCAAAGGGTGGTATCCGATGTATTCTGGTATTATTTCATATGTGAGTCTATTCCATGTCTGCCCAAAATCAGGAGATTGATAGATACCCCATGGATCAGATGAAACGAGCAACGTATTCGGATCGGTAGGATGCTGAACAAGCCTTGTTAATGTCATAATCGAGGCAGCCTCACCCATATAAAACCTATCCGGTGTAACGTCCTCATAGGTTTTCCCGCCATCATGCGACAACAAAAAATAATGATTACTTATGTTATAGCGCATAGCAAGCAGGTCATCACTCTTGCGAACAAAATCTTGAAGTGAAATCCCCTCAAACCCGACCAATTGCCATATACTCTCGTCATCAGACAAATCTCTGGAATAAAGACCCTGATTAGTGCAGGCATAAAGTATATCGCCCTCAATATGCATTTGTGGTCGGAAACTTTTTTCTTCTCGTCCACATTTTTCTATGCCCAACCCGAGAGGGTGGAACAGTTGCCCAAATGTGGCCACCGATACGAAGGTCGCAAAGGCAAGGATTGCTAATCTTTGTAGGTTCATTTCATTTGATTATTAACTGCTGCAAAAATACGAATATATTTCTGATTATGCAAATGTTTTTTTGAATATTTATATCAATTATTTTTCTATTGTAAGTGTTGTGCCTAATGGCACTGTCGTGGAGTTCTTGATTTCTATATAGTCTGCTTTTAACGTGATGTCACCTTGACCAAGAATTACATTTCCATAATCTTCTGTGTCGGTAACGTCTTCTCCTACATAAACACTCCCTGCGGAAATAAATCTTGTTCCTGTAATGGTCTGGTTTTGAATATAAGCAGTGTCAGGGGTGTTTGTCACTGAACTATCTGCGTCAACAAGGCCGTATCCATATTGGTCGTTCCATGATCCATCCGGTTTTGTAACATTAAAAACAACTCCTGAAAGTTTCTTTGCATTGCTGCAAATAATACTATTCACCTGACTAACTGTTAACTCGGAGTTGCGTTCCAATATTAAGGCTGCTACTCCTGCAACGTGAGGACACGCCATAGAAGTACCGTCCCCATATCCCAGATAACTATTAAGAAAAGTTGTGCGGATGTGATCTCCCGGTGCGACTATATCAAGTTTTGTTCCATAATTAGAATTAGCAACTCTCTCCCCTTCCTTGTTGATTGATCCAACAACAAGAATCGTATCATTGCAATTCGCAGGATATTTTACTTCGTGACTGCTGTCATCCTCTGCCTTATTACCTGCAGCAAAAACAATAACACACCCCTTCTCATGGCGGCCATATATGAAGGCATCTTTTATGGCCTTTTCTATTGCTGCATGATGTGATTTAGAACTCCATGAATTTGAGATGACATCAGCACCGTGTTGATAAGCCCAAATAATCCCTTTTGCTCTGTTTAAACGACTATTACATGTAGTATCCAATGAGTTACTTATTGACATAATTGTTGCTTCAGGGGCAACGCCTGCAATTTGGGTGAGATTACCCTTAACGGCTGCTGCTATTCCTGCACACTGTGTACCATGGTCTCCATAGACTTGACTTGGAGAAGAATCTGTTTCAGTATCATAACTTATATTGCTAATATTCGATTCCAAATCAATATGATCCAATTGTACGCCCGTATCTACAATTGCTATTTTTACATTTTTACCTGTAGAACACCCCCATGCACCACACGCAGAAATATCTATGTCTGTATTGTTATTCTGAAGTCCCCATTGATCATAAAAAAATGGGTCATTTGTACATTCTGGATCCTTAGAGCAGAAGTCTGCTGTTGATTCTGCGAAATCGCCACTTTCATATAATTCATTCGCACATTCTACTGAGTTTTTTTTGCTATTTTGAGTAATGGATAGAATATACCATAGAGGCAACAAGGAACTATTCCCAACAATTCTGAGTCTATACTTCTCAGCATATGAAGCCAGCAAATCTATATCCTCTTCTTTTTTGAGTTCTACATTCAGGTATGGAGTTGCACAAACCTCCTCATGGTCCTCTGTAAAATAACATGAAGTTAGTATCACAGACTTTCCGTCCTCTTCCCAGAAATCCTGTGAGGTTAACTTTTCAAAATCTGACATAGTTATAACTATGATGTCAAAAACCTTGTCGCCTATTGTCTTCAGAACTTGGACATTTCCACGAATCCTTTCGATTGTTTTATCACAATCTTTGGGAATACTGACACAGACCTTGTTCTCATTTGGGGTTAAAGGAAATTTCGTCCCCAGACAATAATAATAGTCTGTTTGTGCTATTGCATGTATTGAAAATAAGATGATAAATAATATCATCATAAAATATCTCTTGCTTATCATAATTACTTCAAAATAATCATCCTTTTCGTATCGATTTCCTGTCCGTTGACAACTAAAGAGTAGAGGAACATGCCCTCGCCGAGTTCGTAGCCACCGACAGAAACACTCTCCATACCTGATGAAACGGGCATTTTCTTGATAGTCTTGCCCGTCATGTCGAAGATGCAGATGGCGGCATTCTGCGCGTCATCGGCCAACGAGAAGCGAATGACGGTCTGCTCCTTGAACGGGTTCGGAGTGTTCTGATAGAGTCTGTTCTGGGTTAGGGAAGAGGCCTTCTTGTTTGTTGCTGAGCGGGTCTTCCTGGCTTCTCCTTCTGACGTCTGCCCCTTCAGCACTTCAATCTCTTCACTCAGTTCGTTGATGCTCTGCACCAACAGGGGTATCATCTCCATATAGTTGATGACCTTGCTGCCGTCCTCCTTAATGTACACCAAATCGGGGAAAGTCTCTTCCAGCCGCTCTGCATCAAGGGCATAGTGGGTCTTGTCATAGAACTGCTCGTCCATGATGTCCGGCTCGGGCTCCTTGTCTCTTTTGAGTGTGTCACCGTCAAGGTCATCATCGATTATCTCTGTGTTTTTAGGCTTTTCTGGACGCTCCTCCTGAAAGGTCGTGACATTGAGGCCAGACAGACTGCCAATAACGGAGGCAGACCTTAAAGACAGACTATTGTCTGAGGATCCAGACGAATTGGAAGACTTGCCCATCAAAGTGCCATGAAAGGTATTAGCAGTAACGCTGCCAACCACCTTGACATTGCCTTTAAAAAAACCGGCATAAGTACCAGAAGTCAAGTAATAGCCATCGCCATCATTTACGGCACCATAGACACCTGCACCATAAGTAGAATTGCTGATATCACCCAATACGCCTATCGCCTTCGTTGCTGAACCAGCACTTCCGTTCACACCGATACTGGTTGTAGCAGTTTCCGCATGGCCCCTAATACCATAATTGATTCCGGGGCCATTTCTCGATGCCCTCAAGTAAAAGCCGTTCTTCCCAACTGTGTTACAATACATATAATAAGTGGAATCTCCTGCACAGTTAATGGCTATGGGTGACAATGCCGTGCTATTTGTCTGGATGGCAATCTTACCGTTGCTCTGAACCTTAAGGGCCGTGTTCTGTGCACTTGCCGAGAGTGCCAGTGCGCATAGACTGATTAATAATAGACTTCTTTTCATAATT
>JAGCRH010000129.1 GCA_017964785.1 Prevotella sp. | reverse complement strand
TGCCAGGCCGAGTTCGATGCCTATGGACTGCTCTGTCACCGTTGTGGGCGCTGCAACATCCCCCGTTTGCAGGACAAGGCCGAGCAATTAGGCGGACTTAGTATCGTGGCTGAGGGTTTTACGCAGGTCATCGAACTGATAGAGAACAATGTGGTCGATGCCGTCATCGGGGTCAGTTGCCTCGACTCACTTGAAAAAGCCTTCCCCCTGCTCGTTCGTCATGCCGTGCCTGGTCTGGCTATTGCCCTGAACGATTCCGGCTGCCGCGACACCCATGTTGACGAGGACTATGTGGCGGAACTGCTCACCATGCTCAATGAGGACGTCACGCCCACGCTGCTCGACCATGAGGCCATCCGCGAACAGGTCAACCGCTGGTTCACGCGTTCCGAACTGGCGCCGTTTATCCAGCCCGGTGAAGACCGTACGCTGGGAGTCTGCCTCGACTGTATGAGTGGCGAGGGCAAGCGTTGGCGACCCTTCCTGCTCGCCGCCGTCTGGCAGGCGCTGACAGGCAGGCGCGAGATGACCGACGACGTGCATCGCGCCGCTGTGGCCGTGGAGTGCTTCCACAAGGCCTCGCTCATCCACGATGATGTGGAAGACCGCGACGACACCCGCTACGGTCAGCCCACCGTCAATGCCCTCTATGGCGATGCCTTTGCCATCAACGCAGGCGACGCCCTTCTCGGCCTCGGCTACCGCATCCTGGCGCAGAGCAACAATGCCGAACTGCTCCGTCTCATCGCCGATGCCCATATCCGACTCAGCAAGGGACAGGGCACCGAGCTCGCATGGGACGGCTCCCCCGTCACCATGGCCTTTGTGATGGACATCTTCCGCCACAAGACCGTCCCTGCCTTTGAGGTCTCGCTGATGCTCGGTCTGAGTTGCACCGGCGATTTCCTCCATCTCCGGCCGATGTTGAAAGCCTACTCCGAAGCCCTCGGCATCGCCTATCAGTTGAAGGACGACCTCGACGACTTCATGCAAGACGCCGTGCTCACCAGCCACCCCTCTGCCGTATTGGCTCTGCAGACCGAACATCCATCGTGGAGCGACGACGAGGTGAAGGCCGAACTGCAACGCCTGACCGACCGTTATCACCAGCAGGCCCTCGACATGCTCAACGATCTGGACGAACTCGAACTGAAACGTTTGCTCTATCAGGTGACAGAAAAAATATTAGGATGAAGACGCCACTATTATATAAGGTCTATCGGACATTGCGCAGCGGATGGAAGCGCATGACCCCCGAGGCGCAGCGAGCCCTGCAGACGTTCGTTGCGTCACAGCAGACCGTCGGCGGGTACATGAATGCCGGTGGCCGCGCCGATGCCTACTACAGTCAGTTCGGCCGCCTGCTCGAGGCTGTCTTCTCACCCCACCGCTTGCTCGGTATGCCCATCAGCCTCACCGTGCAGGAAAGCCGGCACAAAGACACGATATACAGTCAGTTCTTCGATTTCCTGGAGGGCGAGTTACATCTGGTTAATCCTAAACCCAATGCAGTTATTCTGCCCCAGATCATGACCACCAATGCCGTCTGCTGTCTCTTGGCCATGCAGCATCAATCCGACGGCCAGCCTGATCCCGACCTGCTCGTCTGGCTACAGGCCCGTCATGACGAGACCTGCGGTTTCCACGCCACCGACGAGGCACCCATCCCTGATTTGCTGAGCACCGCTGTTGCCCTCTTCACCCTTCGTCTCGTTGGCGCCGAGGTTCGCGATGCCACAGATTTCATCCACGCCCATTGGCTCGACAACGGCGGTTTCGCCCCCACCGTTCTCGATGACTACAGCGACGTGGAATACGTATTTTATGGACTCTTAGCGTTAGGCTCGATATGAACAAAGACCAATTGAAAGCGATGCAGGCAGATGCCATGGAGCGGCTGATGAAGTGCCGTTCTGCCGATGGCATGTGGCGGGGTGCCCTTTCGAGCAGTGCCATCTCCACCGCTGTCAGCGTGTTTGCGCTTCAGCGCATCGATGCCGACCGCTATGCATCGCAGATCAGTGCCGGTGTGCGCTGGTTGCACGCCACGATGAGAGCCGACGGTTCGTGGGGCGACTCCGTGGAGAGTCCGTCGAACATGACCGCTACGCTGCTTACCTATGTATCGCTCTACGCCGTGGGACAGGCTCCTGCCGAGTCGCGACAGTTCCTTGACAGTCAGTTTGGGGGCAATACAGAAGAAGCCCTCACACAGGGCGTGCTCCGTTATTATGGTCGCGACCTCACTTTCTCCGTTCCCATCCTAATGATGTGCGCTTTGGCGGGTGTCGTCAGGAGTTGGAAGAACATTCCGACCTTCCCTTTCGAACTGGCCACATTGCCCCAGCGGCTGTTCCGCTACCTCAACCTGCCCGTGGTGAGTTACGCCATTCCCGCACTCATCGCCATCGGCATTTGTCAGATGCATAAGACGGGTGGATGGCTTTCACCCCTGCGCCGCCTCTTTGTCCCCAAGGCCATGCGTGTGCTGCTCCGCATGCAGCCCGCCGATGGTGGATTTCTCGAGGCCGCGCCCTTGACGGCCTTTGTGAGCATGTGCTTGGCCGAGGGTGGTTTTCGCGAGCATGAGTTGACGCAGCGCTGTGCACGCTTCCTGGTCGATACCGTGCGCGACGATGGCTCCTGGCCCATCGACACCAACCTCTCAGGCTGGCTCACCAGTCTCGCCGCCAAGGTGCTACCCTCTGTGTCCTCTGTATCCTCCGTGTCCTCTGTGTTATCCAACATCATCAAGCGCAACGCCACGACCACCGTCCATCCCTTCACTGCTGCTGCCCCCGGCGGATGGGGCTGGAGCGACTTGAGCGGATCTGTGCCTGATGGCGATGACACCAGCGGTGCACTTGTGGCCCTGCATCATTTATTAATTGAAAATGGAAAATTGAAAATTGAAAATGTTCCCCATGAGGTTGAGAACGGCCTGAGGTGGTTGATTGGTCTGCAGAATCGCGATGGTGGCATGCCCACCTTCTGTAAAGGGTGGGGTAAATTGCCCTTCGACCGCAGTACACCAGACATCACTGCCCATGCCATCCTCGCTATGGGACTATGGCTTCCCTCTCTTGACGGCCAACTGAAGACTGACGTACAGAAGAACTTCGATCGTTTGATAGCATGGATGGAAAAGACCACTAACGCCGATGGCTGGGTACCTCTCTGGTTTGGCGACCAGGACGCTGTCGACGAGAAGGCTCCTGTCTATGGTACAGCCACCGCCATCGACTACCTGATGTCCACCCGCCATCCGGCTGCCACGAAGTTGGCGCAGTCGCAAGTGGGCTTCCTCCTTCGTACCCAGAACGAGGACGGCGGTTGGGGCGGCAACAAGGGCGTGACGTCTAAGGTCACTTTCACCAGCCGTGCCCTCACAGCACTGGCACATTTCCCGAACCAATACGAAGCCGAGCAGCAGCGCGGTTGGAACTATCTCTACCGCCGTTTCAAGGCTGGCACCCTCTATGATCGCGAACCCATCGGCCTCTATTTCTCCCGACTTTGGTATTCTGAGGAACTTTATAACGTCCTCTTCTTGTTGAACGCACTAAAACGTATGCCCTTATGAACGATAAGAAGATAACATGGATCACCGTTGGCGTTGCAGCCTTTTGGCTGTGTCTACTCATTGCGTGGCACTTCTACGACCCAAGCGACAATTTTACTGAAGCACAGCCAGGAGCCGACAATCGCCCTGCTGGTCAGACACGCAAGGCCGATGACGTGCTGATTGGAGAGTTCTTCATGGCCGACTCTACAAAAACCGTGCCGACGCTGTGGGGCGAGTGGCCGTGCTTTCGAGGCAGGAATCACGATAATCAGGTGTCTTTGGGTGAGAATACGTCGTGGGTCGAAGATGATTTTAAGGAACTGTGGTCGGTTTCAACGGGCGAGGGGCACGCTGCTCCCGTCATTTCTGAAGGCCGCGTCTATGTGCTCGACTACGACGAGCAGTTGAGTTCCGATGCGCTGCGCTGCTTCGACCTCCTGACCGGCCGTCAGTTGTGGCGGCGCTGGTATCGTGTGCCCATGAAGCGCAACCACGGCTTTTCGCGCACTATCCCCGCCATCGCTGGTGCGTCGGTCATCACCATCGGCCCTGAAGGACACGTGATGTGCTGCGACAAGATTTCGGGCGAGATGCACTGGAGCATCGACATGAAGAAGCGCTTCCAGACGGAGATTCCGTTCTGGTACACGGGCCAGTGCCCACTCATACACGACAATACCCTCGTGCTCGCTCCTGCAGGCAAGGACACGTTGATACTGGGCATCGATGTCAACACGGGTAAGACGCTCTGGGCTACACCCAACACCGTTAACTTCAAGATGTCGCACTCCTCTGTCATTCCTATGAACTTGGATGGTACGCCTACCTATGTCTATGTCGGCGTGGGCGGCGTCTGCGGCGTCTCAGCAGCGGCAGACAATCGTGGTCAGCTGTTATGGAGTGCCAGCAAGTGGCAACCCTCGGTGGTGGCACCGTCACCTCTGCAGATATCCCAGAACCAGGTGTTCCTTGTGGCGGGCTATGGCGCAGGTGGAGCCTTGCTTCAGGTTGACCGTCAGGGTGCCTCGTGGAACGCAGTCATCAAGGAGAGTTACAAGGCCAGCGAGGGTATGTCGAGCGAGCAACAGACGCCCCTCAACTATCGAGGCACGCTCATTACCATCTTGCCCAAGGACGGTGGTGGCATGCGCGAGCGTCTGGCCATGTACCGTCCAACCGACCTGCAACATCCCATTTGGACCTCTGCCGCCGACGAACGATTCGGTCTCGGCCCTTATATGGTCATTGATAACCGTCTCTTGGCCTTCAAGGAAGACGGCGAACTCTATATGTATCAGTTGAGTGACACCTCTATGCGGCTTTTGCGCAAACAGCGTCTCATGGACGAGGGTATTGATGCTTGGGGTCCCATGGCTTATGCAGATGGCCTGCTCATCGTGCGCGACTCCAAGACCATCAAATGCCTGCGGATAGCGGAGAATAAATAGTAAATTGTCAAATTGTAAATGATATGATGGATAGACGTAAGTTTTTGAAAATAGGAGGTTCGCTGACTGTGGGCGGCGTGGTGCTTGCCGTCGTGGGACGGAATATGTGGAACCTGTTAAAGCATCCTGACAAAGTGTTCTATGACTCGAAACGGACGGAAGGGATTACGTTACTCAAGGAGGACGGTGATTTCGTCTCGCCTTACCGTCGTACGTTTGGCTTCGTGGTGCCCGATGACATTAGTGCCATGGAGGTGGAGGGTGGTAGCATCTACATCGCCACACCCAATAACATCTATGTCTATGGCCTGAGCGGCGAGTTGCAAACCAACTTCCCTACGCCCAGCGACCTGCGCGACCTGGCTGTGATGGACGGGCGCATCTACGCCCTGTTCCCCACGCGTATCGAGGTGTACGACCGCCAGGGCAACATCGTGCAGCAGTGGGAGGCTTGTAGCGAAACATCCGACTATTGTTCCATTGCCGTTTGTAAAGAAGGCGTGTTCGTAACTGATGCCGCCGACAAGAACATCTGCAAATATCATCCTGACGGCACGCTGGCCCGCTTCATCCAGAGTCCTGTGGGTTTCATCGTGCCCAGTTATTGCTTCGCCATCACCTACATGGACGGACGCATCTACTGCTCCAACCCGGGACGCCATCGCGTGGAGAGTTATTCGACCGACGGCGAGTTCCTTGCAGCCTTTGGCAAGTCGGGAGCCGATGCCGGTGCTTTCAGCGGATGCTGCAACCCCGCCATCATCACGCCTGCCAATGGTGGCGAACTGTTGACGTCGGAGAAGGGTATCCCCCGCATCTCCTGCTACGCTGCCGACGGTCAGTTCCGCAGCGTTCTGCTCGACAGCCGCGCCCTCGGCGGTGGCCACACAGCCTACGATGTCCGCGTGATGAAGGACAAACTCATCGTTGCCGGCGGCGACAAGGTGTCGGTATTCCAATACAATAAAAGTCTTAGTCAGCTTACTTTGTGTGGACAGTGTGACAAGGATTGTCCGTTGAAGATATAATATTGATGATATGACAGAAAAAGATAAACTGAAAAGTCCAATGGAGCGCAGGGACTTCCTGCGCCGGTGTGGGGCGTTGGTGGCCGGAGGCATAGCACTGGCCACGGGCGGACTACTGGCCACGAAGGCCAGCGGCAAGACGGGCGAGGTGTTCTGGCAGATTGATCCCTACAGGTGTACGCAGTGCGGCCGCTGCGAGACCGATTGCGTGTTGACGGTGTCGGCGGTGAAGTGCTTCCACGCCAACAGAGTGTGCGGCTACTGTGACCTCTGCGGCGGCTACTACCGTCCGAACGTAAAGGATTTGAATACGGCGGCTGAGAACCAGTTGTGTCCCACAGGTGCCATCACGCGTAAGTTTGTGGAGGAACCTTACTTCGAGTACACCATAGATGAGGCACTCTGCACGGGCTGTGGCAAGTGTGTGAAGGGTTGTACGTCGTTTGGCAATGGCTCGCTATTTCTGCAGATTCAGCAGGATGTGTGCCAGCAGTGCAACGAGTGTGCGATAGCGAGGGTGTGTCCGTCGGACGCT
>JAGCRH010000128.1 GCA_017964785.1 Prevotella sp. | reverse complement strand
CCCGTAGACGATGCAGAGAAATTCTGCCGCTGGTGCCTGGCAGAGTTCAATTACGAAGGAGAGACGGTGATGATGGCGCCTGCCGCTGGTTTCTACACCACTCCCGGTGCCGGCATCAATCAGGTACGTATCGCCTATGTGCTGAAGAAGAAAGACCTGGAGCGGGCATTGTTCGTACTAAGGAAGGCTTTGGAGGCATACCCCGGCAGAGTCGATGAAGAGTAATCAAAAATTTCAAACTTCAAATTTCAAAGTTCAAACTCTTTGAATCTGCCGTTTTTCATAGCGAAGAGAATCTATAGCGATCAGGGCGACAAACGGAAAGTGAGTCGCCCTGCCATCCGTATTGCCACCCTCGGTGTCGGCATCGGACTGGCGGTGATGATTGTCACCGTGGCTGTAGTCCTGGGCTTCCAGCATACCATCCGCGACAAGGTGGTGGGCTTCGGCAGTCATATCCAGGTGCAGAACATCCTGACCTTCAACTCCACCGACCGCTACCCCGTATGCTTCAACGACAGTATGATGCAGGTGCTCAAAGGATTGAAGGGTGTACGCCACGTGGAGCGCTATGCCTTCACACAAGGTATCCTGAAAACCGATGAGGACTTCCTCGGTGTGCTGTTCAAGGGCGTAGGTCCCGAATACGATATGACCTTCCTCAAACAGCACCTCGTGGAAGGTGAGATACCCCTGTTCAGCGACACCACCAGTACCAATAAACTGTTGCTGTCGCGGATGATTGCCGACAAACTGCGACTCAAAGTCGGCGATAAGGTCTATGCCTACTTCATCGACGAGAGCGTGCGCACCCGTCGCTACACCATCAGCGGCATCTACCAGACCAATATGACCCGTTTCGACGAGGCCCTCTGCATCACCGACCTCTATGCCGCCGTGAAGATCAACGACTGGGAGCCTGACCAGGTGACGGGAGCAGAACTGTTGGTGGATGACTTCGAGCAACTGCAAGTGACGGAGGATGAAGTCATCGAGAAGGTGAACCGCAGTAGCGACCCCTATGGACAGACCCTCTCCTCACAGACCATCTACGAGGCCTATCCCCAGGTGTTCACCTGGCTCGAACTGCTCGACATCAACGTATGGATCATCCTTGCGCTGATGGTCTGCGTGGCAGGCTTTACGATGATCAGCGGACTGCTCATCATCATTCTGGAACGCACCCAGATGATCGGTGTGCTTAAAGCCATCGGAGCCCGCAACAAGACCATCCGGCACACTTTCCTCTGGTTTGCCGCCTTCATCATCGGACAAGGACTCCTCTTGGGAAACATCCTCGGCATCGGCATCGTCCTGCTACAAAGGGCAACGGGTCTCATCACCCTTGACCCGCAGACCTACTATGTCAGTGAGGTGCCGATGGAAATCAACATTCCCCTGTTTGTCCTGCTTAACATCGCCACATTACTTATTAGTATTTTCGTCCTCATCGCACCGAGTTTTCTGATTTCGCATATCCACCCCGCGAAATCCATGCGATATGAGTAAAATTACGTTAATTATTGCACAAATTTTTTGCGAATGTGCAAAAAACACATTACCTTTGCACAAAATTTTGAAATTTGTGCAATTTAATGGAGACTTTCAGTAGTTTTAACGCCTATATACAACGCGCCATCGTAGACAACTGGGATCAGGACGCCTTGACCGACTATCAGGGCATCACCCTCCAATTCCACGATGTGGCCCGTAAAATAGAAAAACTGCATATCCTGTTTGAAAACAGCGACGTAAAACAGGGCGACAAGATAGCCATCTGCGGTAGAAACTCAGCCCACTGGGCGGTGGCCTTCCTCGCCACACTCACCTACGGTGCGGTGGCAGTGCCCATCCTCCACGAGTTCAACGGCGAACAGATACAGAACATCGTGAACCATTCCGAGTCGAAACTCCTGTTCATCGGCGACTATGCTGTCAAGACGATAGACCCAGAGCAGATGCCCGCTCTTGAAGGCATCATCAACATCCCCGACTTCTCACTGATGATCTCCCGTTCGGAACGCCTCACGTACGCGCGCGAACATTTAAATCTTATGTTCGGCAGCAAATATCCGATGGCTTTCCGCAGGGAACATGTCAACTACCATCAGGACGAGGCTGAGGAACTGGCCCTGATCAACTACACCAGTGGTACCACGGGCTTCTCCAAGGGTGTGATGCTGCCCTACCGCGCCATCTGGGGAAACATCGAGTTCATCATCAATCGTCTGGGTAAGAAGATACATCCGGGCGACAACCTGCTGAGCATCCTGCCGATGGCCCACATGTACGGTATGGCTGTGGAGTTCCTCTTCGCCTTCTGTCACGGGTGCCATCTGTTCTTCCTGACGCGTCTGCCGTCACCCGCCATCATCGCACAGGCCTTTGCCGACACCAAGCCGGCACTCATCGTCACCGTTCCCCTCATCATCGAGAAGATCATCCGCAAGAAGGTGTTCCCGAAGGTGCAGGACAACCGCGTGAAACTGCTGCTGTCGATGCCAGTGGTCAGCAAGAAGGTGAAGGACCGTATCTGTCAGGAAGTCTACAATGCCTTTGGCGGCAATTTCTATGAGATCATCGTTGGCGGTGCCGCCCTGTCGAAGGAAGTGGAAGAGTTCCTGCTGGGCATCAACTTCCCCATCACCGTAGGCTATGGCACCACCGAGTGCGCCCCGCTCATCTCCTACTGCGATCACAAGGAGTTCGTGGCAGGCTGTTGCGGAAAGCCCGTAGACCGCATGGAAGTGAAGATCCTCTCCAGCGACCCGTATCATATCCCCGGTGAGATTGTCACCAAGGGCTGCAACGTGATGCTGGGCTACTACAAGAACGAAGAGGCGACGCGTCAGGCCATCGACGAACAGGGCTGGTACCATACCGGCGACCTCGGCACGATGGATGATGAGAAGCACCTGTTCATCCGCGGACGCATCAAGAATATGCTCCTGGGGGCAAGTGGGCAGAACATCTATCCTGAGGAGATTGAGGACAAACTCAACTCCATGCCGATGGTGGCAGAGAGCGTCGTCGTACAGCGCGAAGACAAACTCGTGGCCCTCGTCTATCCCGACAAGGACGAGGTGGTCAGTTTCACACAGGAGGAACTGGAGCGCATCATGGAGCAGAACCGCAACGACCTCAACGGACAGTTGCCTGCCTATAGCCGCATCGCCACCATCGAACTGCACGAGGAGGAATTCGCCAAGACACCGAAAAAGAGTATTAAACGTTACCTATACAACTAAATAAAAGCCGATATGTATAACAAAGAAATACCGAGTTTCAATGCGCTGATCCAGAAGAGCATCATCGAGAATTGGGATCGCGACGCGCTGACCGACTTCAAGGGACAGACCTTACAGTTCCACGATGTGGCGCGGAAAATAGAGAAACTGCACATCCTGTTTGAGAATAGCGGTATCGTGAAGGGCGACAAGATAGCCCTCTGCGGACGGAATTCCAGCCAGTGGGCGGTGGCCTTCCTCGCCACGCTGACCTACGGTGCCGTCGCCGTCCCCATCCTGCATGAGTTCAATGCCGAACAGATCCATAACATCGTCAACCACTCCGAGTCGCGCCTGCTCTTCGTCGGCGACCATGTGGCAACGATCATCGATCCGCAGCAGATGCCGAAACTCGAAGGTATCATCAACAATCCCGACTACTCGCTGATGGTGAGCCGCACCGACAAACTCACCTACGCCCGCGAGCACCTGAACGAACTCTACGGCAAGAAGTTCCCCAAGTACTTCCGCAAGGAGCACGTGAACTACTACAAGGAAGAGAGTCCTGAGGAACTGGCCCTCATCAACTATACCAGCGGCACCACCGGCTTCTCGAAGGGCGTGATGCTGCCCTACCGCGCCATCTGGTCGAACTACGACTTCGCCTGCCACGTGCTTGGCAAGACCATCCGCACCGGCGACCGCATCATCTCCATGCTGCCGATGGCCCATATGTACGGTATGTCGTTCGAGTTCGTCTTCGAGTTCCTGCACGGCTGTCATGTGTATTACCTGAACCGTGTGCCCTCGCCTGCCATCATCGCACAGGCTCTGGCAGAGATCAAGCCCGTCATCGTCATCGCCGTACCGCTCATCATCGAGAAGATCATCCGTAAGAAGGTGTTCCCGAAGATACAGAACAATCGCATGCGCCTGCTGTTGCAGATGCCGGTCATCTCGAAGAAGGTGCGTGAGACCATCTGCAAGGAGGTGCTCAAAGCCTTCGGCGGTGAACTCTACGAGGTCATCATCGGCGGTGCTGCCCTCAACCAGGAGGTGGAGCATTTCCTCAAACGCATCGACTTCCCCTATACCGTCGGCTACGGCGCCACCGAGTGCGCCCCCATCATCGGCTATGAGGACTGGCATTACTTTGCTACAGGCTCCTGCGGCAAGGCAGCCTACCACATGGAAGTGAAGATTGACTCGCGCGACCCGCAGCACATCCCCGGCGAGATCCTCACACGCGGTCTGAACGTGATGCTCGGCTACTTCAAGAACCCCGAGGCAACAGCGGAGGTCATCGACCGCGAGGGCTGGTATCATACCGGCGACCTGGGTACGATGGATGCCGAAGGCAATATCTACATCAACGGACGGAGCAAGAACATGCTCCTCGGCCCCAGCGGACAGAACATCTATCCCGAGGAGATTGAGGACAAACTGAACTCTATGACCTTGGTGGTGGAGAGTCTTGTGGTGCAGCGCGACACGAAACTGGTGGCCATCGTCTATCCCGACTACGAGGAGGCGAAGACCATGAAGTTCTCTGCCGAAGACATCCGTAACGTGATGGAGCAGAACCGCAACGGCCTCAACGAGATGTTGCCCGCCTACGAGAAGATTACAGAGATCGAAATCCGCGAGGAAGAATTCGAAAAGACCCCCAAGCGCTCCATCAAGCGCTACCTGTACAAATAAAAAAGTAATCCCAAATAAAAGCAATCCCCGAAACCCCTTCGACTTTCGGGGATTTTCTTATAGCACAATGGGGTGGCGGCGAGAGAAGCCGCCCTCTACTCGTATTCGTAGTAGTACCAGTAGGTGCCGCGATATTGCTCCTCTACCTTGCCCTTGCGCTCCGTGAGGTCGGGGTACTGGGCCTCCAACTCTTGCAGGTTCTTCCAGTCCTCGTCCATCACGCTGTTGTGGTAGATGACGACGGGGTGCGAACGCAGATGGGTATAGAGGGTCATCGCCTCACGATAGTGTTTTGGCAGGCGGTCGATGACCAGCGTGTCGCCCTCGGAATAATAATGGCGTAACTGACGGACAAAGTCGTCGATGCGCTTATCGATCAGCAGGCCACATAACTGATAGTCAGCAATATGAAGGTCGATGAGAGAGTCGCGACGCTGCATCAGTTCCAGATAACGGGCAGTGGTCATCTCACCCTTGGGGCGTGCACCCAGGAACCGATACAGGCTGTCGGTGGGATACATCACGAACTTCGACTTCCCCTCGACTGGCAGCATCGCATCGCTATGGCCGGAAACGGGATAGGCAAACAGACGCTCACCCAACTCACCCGTCCGCGACAGGGCATACATACGGATCATCTGCAGGTCGGCATCACTCTCCAACGACTTGTCACCCATCCGCAGCGCACCCTCGTAGTCGCCGCTAAGAAGGCGTGCCTCTGCCCGCATACGGTAGTGGAACACGGCATTGGAATTGCTGAGGGCTACGACACCAATGATGAGCAGCGCCATCGTCAGCATATTGATCCACATGGCACGGGAGAAAAGACCCTTGGGCTCCGCATCGGGTTCGATAGTTTGCAACGCACGGGCCCCAAGAACCAACAGCACCCACAGCACAAGGACCAAGAGGATGACCCACCAGGCACTCAGGGCATAGTGGCTGTCGATGTCGCTGTTAATATCGGTAATCACCGCCAGTGCCAGCATCGAGGGCAGGTAGGTCTGCGCGTGGCTGCGCTTACGAAGGCGGGTCAGGGCATAGACAATCAACTGGAACACTTGCAGGGCCAGCGTGATAAGCACGGCACCCACGAAGGGCTTGTAGGTTGTGAGGCCCTTGCTCAGCACGTGCTGCGCTGCAGCGAGGATGTCTGCCTGGAAACAATAGAGCCAGACAAATGAGAACGTGAGAAAAACAATAGCACACATCAGCCGGATGGCGACGGTGCTACTGTTCTTATTAGGATGATTGTAATTCATTGAACATTGAAGATTGAAGATTGAACATTAGTTCTTCTTCAAGACGACGGCGGAACGGGCAGGGATGTAGAGTTTCAGCCATTCCTTCTTATCCTGCACGTAGAGCGGATCGTAGTTGGTGAAGTGGGTCACGGTGTCGTCGGCAAA
Organism: Prevotella sp.; assembly: GCA_017964785.1. Lineage (GTDB taxonomy): Bacteria > Bacteroidota > Bacteroidia > Bacteroidales > Bacteroidaceae > Prevotella. The sequence goes on along the minus strand of JAGCRH010000128.1, from coordinate 763 downwards.
ACCGTTGCCGCCAAAGTCCTTCGAGTCGGTGTTGAGCACCACATCGTAGGAGCCGGTGGGTACGAGGAAGCCGTAGTCGGTGTAACTGCGATTGGGCGAGAAGTTGAACACAAACACGAGGTCGCCACGCATGAAGCAGAGCACCTGGTCGCCATCGTCGTGCCATATCTCCACTACGGGTTTGTCCTGGAAGTTACGCACACTCTTGATGGTCTTCAACATCGCACGGTCGAAGTCGCCGAGCCAGTGATAACAGAGATCCTTGTTGTCGACAAGGTTCCACTGACGACGGGCATACTTATACGACCAGCCATTACCCTCACGTGGGAAGTCAATCCACTCGGGATGTCCGAACTCATTACCCATGAAGTTAAGGTAGCCGCCATTGATGGCAGCAGCCGTAACCAGACGGATCATCTTATGCAGGGCGATACCACGCTGGGCCATATCGTTGACATCCTTCTTGGCGAAGTGCCAGTACATATCGGCATCGATCAGGCGGAAGATGATGGTCTTGTCGCCCACGAGTGCCTGGTCGTGCGACTCGCAGTAGGAGATGGTCTTCTCGTCAGGACGGCGGTTCTTGACCTCCCAGAAGATGCTGCAGACGTTGATGTCCTCATCGCGTACCTCTTTAATAGTCTTAATCCAGTAGTCGGGGATGTTCATGGCCATGCGGTAGTCGAAGCCGTAGCCGCCATCCTCGAACTTGGCAGCCAGACCGGGCATGCCCGAGACTTCCTCGGCAATGGTGATGGCGTTG
>JAGCRH010000127.1 GCA_017964785.1 Prevotella sp. | reverse complement strand
TAGACATCCTTGACAAGACCGCCATGTGGCAGCCAAACACACCATTAAGCAAGTACCGTGAACTGTTGCCTGACAGATGGGCAACAATGTAAACAATCGTCATTGATTATGCAAGGCGTAACATCAGAGACGCTTACTCTGAAGAATATCTTTGCGAGCGGAGAATTAGTGAAAGATTCAGTTACCGAGAAAATCTCGGCAACTGCTTCTGACGGCAAAAACTATATGACTCAGTTCTACAATCTCGATGCCGTTTTCAGCGTAGGCTATCGCGTCAACTATATCCGTGCCACGCAGTTCCGCCAATGGGCTACGAGCGTATTGCGAGATTATGCCATTCGTGACTGAGTCCGTTCTATCCGCATGGTGGTATTTTGACCTATGCGAGGCAAAAAACGTGCATTTTGCAAAAAAACAAAATCGACGTTTCGACATTTCGACACTTTTGTATATCCGTTAAAACCCGACTTATTCCTGTTTACATTAATTAACACGAAGTTTGAAGACAAAAGTTTGGAACTGGACGATATCATGAGTACCTTTGCAGTGTCAAAAGTAAGATGATTTTTTTGCGGCCTGCCCAGGGCGGAAAAATTTCCAAGGCGCGCAGGCATTTTTTCCCCATTTCCTTGTTTATTTAACAATTAATCATTATCTTTGCACCATCAAAATAACATAAAATTATACTCATATGAAAAAGAATCTATCATTGATGTTGGCCGCCATCCTGACCTGCGGCTCTATGTTTATAGCGTGTTCGAACGATGTGGATAACCCCGTGATCCCTACACCTGATCCGATAATTACGGGTGAATGGTTCGCGATTGTCAACATTAGTGACTACGATGAGGATAGCGACGAAGGCGACGTAAGTTATATCCTGCTCACCTTTGACGAAGACGGTGTCATAACACAAGATGTTTATACCGGTAATACGAAAGAATCTCTCAGGCATTGGGAGCGCAGGCACCGCCACGGTCTCTATACCACCGACAATGCCGCCCATATCCTTACTATCGAGGACATCTCCGACGACCCATCTGTCTTTTCATTCAGTTTCGACAAAGGCCAGTTGGCCTTCAGTAACATCTACAAGGACGACGCTGATGGCAACCTGCCGCTGACCCTTCATCGCCCCTCTAAGGCCGAAAAGGATCTCCTTGCCGTTTACCATCGCTCGTTGAAGGGCGACGACTACACGGGTAAGTGGTTCAACGTTCAAGAAGAGAACGGTCAACGCACTTACGTCATGCTTGATTTCACCGAAGACAGTGGTCTGAAAACCATTCGTTATACCATGGACGGCGACCAGTGTATCCGCACCGAATATACCCAGTATTATAATGAGTATATTGATTATGAAGATGAGGATGAAGACGAACAGGTGTTGGAGATTCATAACCCTGCTGATTATATGCAGTCGGACTATTACTGGTGGGAAGTTGATGGTAATACACTCACGCTGGAAAAGGAAGAAAATGAGAATGAGGTTGTCACGACCTACCATGCTCTTACGAAGGCAGATGCCGAACTGATGGCCGAACTTGAAAAGAAGAGTAAACAGTAAGCAATCGTAAACTGCATGGGAAAAGTTGCATAAAAAAAGTATTAGCATACAAGAAAATAAACCCTGTCAAGAAACATTAGAATTTTAACATTTTCAGAGGGTATCTGATTTGGTGGTTTCCAAAAATCTTTGTACCTTTGCAGGCGATTAGAGAAAGTTATCCAAAATCAACGCAAACAGAAATGAAAAAAGAACTGAAAAAGGTGTTGGTGCTCGGATCGGGTGCCTTGAAAATCGGACAAGCAGGAGAGTTTGACTACTCTGGTTCACAAGCATTAAAAGCCCTCCGCGAGGAAGGCATCAAGAGTGTCCTCGTCAACCCCAACATCGCAACCATCCAGACCAGTGAAGGTATTGCAGACAAGGTGTATTTCCAACCCGTAAATACACACTTCGTAACGGAGATCATCAAGAAGGAGCGCCCTGACGGTATCCTTTTGGCTTTCGGCGGTCAGACCGCATTGAACTGTGGCACAGAACTCTATTTGAACGGCACGCTGAAAGAATATGGCGTAGAAGTTTTAGGTACGAGCGTGGAGGCCATCATGAACACTGAGGATCGCGACCTCTTTGTGAAGAAACTGGCCGAGGTAGATCTGAAAGTCCCTGTCTCGCACGCCGTAGAGTCGATGGAAGATGCCCTGAAGGCTGCCCACGAGATCGGTTTCCCCATCATGATCCGTTCTGCCTACGCCCTCGGCGGTCTCGGTTCCGGCATCTGCCCCGACGAGAAGAAGTTCATTGAGATTGCTGAGTCGGCCTTCACCTTCGCTCCGCAGATCCTCGTTGAGGAATCACTGAAAGGCTGGAAGGAAATCGAGTTCGAGTGCATCCGTGACGCCAACGACCGTTGCTTCACTGTGGCCTCGATGGAGAACTTCGACCCCCTCGGCATCCATACCGGTGAGTCGATCGTGGTGGCTCCGACCTGTTCTTTGAAGGAGGATCAGGTGAAGATGTTGCAGGAACTGACCATCAAGTGCGTGAAGCACCTCGGTATCGTCGGTGAGTGTAATATTCAGTTCGCATTCAACGCCGAGACCAACGACTACCGCATCATCGAAATCAACGCCCGACTCAGTCGTTCTTCGGCCCTCGCATCCAAGGCCACAGGTTATCCCCTCGCCTTTGTTGCTGCCAAGATCGCCCTCGGCTACACACTCGACCAGATCGGTGAGATGGGTACGACATCCAGTGCATACGTCGCCCCGAGCCTCGACTATATGATCTGTAAGATCCCCCGTTGGGACTTGACGAAGTTCGTGGGTGTTTCAAGGCAGATCGGTTCCTCGATGAAGTCCGTCGGTGAAATCATGTCTATCGGCCGCTCGTTCGAGGAGATGATGCAGAAAGGTCTGCGTATGATCGGACAGGGCATGCACGGTTTCGTGGGTAACGACCACACGAAGTTCGACAACCTCGACGAGGAACTCGCTAACCCGACCGACCTCCGCATCTTCGCCATCGCTCAGGCTCTCGAAGAGGGTTACAGCATCGAGCGCATCGAGGAACTCACGAAGATTGATGTCTGGTTCTTGGAGCGTCTGAAGCATATCGTTGATTTGAAGCACAAGTTGCAGGAATATGACTCCTTGGAGTCGCTGCCCGACGAGTTGCTGTTGGAGGTGAAGCGTTGCGGATTTAGTGACTTCCAGATTGCCCGCTTCGTACTGAAGCCCCAGGGCGGCAATATGGAGAAGGAAAATCTGGCCGTTCGTAAGTATCGTAAGCAGAAAGGTATCATGCCGAGTGTGAAGCGCATCCCGACGGTGGCCTCCGAAAATCCCGAACTGACCAACTACCTCTACTTCACCTACACTCACACGCCTGCCTTTGGCGATCCAAGAGGTGAGAAATATGTACCTGCACACGACATCAACTATTATAACCACGAGAAGTCAGTAGTGGTGCTCGGCTCTGGTGCCTACCGCATCGGTTCATCAGTGGAGTTCGACTGGTGCTCTGTGAACGCCATCAACACCGCCCGCAAGTTGGGTTACAAGTCGATTATGATCAACTACAACCCCGAGACCGTCTCTACCGACTACGATATGTGCGACCGTCTCTACTTCGATGAACTCTCACTGGAGCGCGTGCTCGATGTGATCGACCTCGAACAGCCACGCGGCGTGATTGTCTCTGTGGGTGGTCAGATACCTAACAACCTCGCCATGAAACTCTATCGTCAGGGTGTGCCCGTGCTTGGTACATCGCCTGTGGATATCGACCGCGCCGAGAACCGCGACAAGTTCTCCGCCATGCTCGACAAACTCGGCATCGACCAGCCCTCATGGCAGGCCCTCACGAGTTTCGACGATGTGAAGGAGTTCGTAGACAAGGTCGGTTATCCCGTTCTCGTGCGTCCTTCGTATGTGCTCTCGGGTGCAGCGATGAACGTCTGCTACGACGAAGAAGAGTTGCATCGTTTCCTGAATATGGCAACGGAGGTATCGAAAGAGTTCCCTGTAGTGGTGTCTAAGTTTATGACTGAGACGAAAGAGATTGAGTTTGATGCCGTTGCCGATAAGGGTGAGGTCATCGAGTACGCCATCTCCGAGCATGTCGAGTATGCCGGTGTGCACTCCGGTGATGCCACGATGGTATTCCCCGCCCAGCACATCTACTTCTCGACCATCCGTCAGATTAAGAAGATTGCCCATAAGATCGCTGCCGAGTTGAACATCAGCGGTCCGTTTAATATCCAGTTCCTGGCTAAGAACCGTGAGGTGAAGGTCATCGAGTGTAACCTCCGTGCTTCTCGTTCGTTCCCCTTCGTGTCGAAGATCCTGAAGCGCAACTTTATCGAGACGGCTACGAAGATCATGCTCGACGCACCTTATCAGAAGCCCGAAAAGAGCGAGTTCGATATCGACCGTATCGGTGTGAAGGCCAGCCAGTTCTCGTTCGCACGTTTGCAGAACGCTGACCCAGTGCTCGGCGTGGATATGAGTTCTACCGGTGAAGTCGGCTGTTTGGGCGATGACCTCAACGAGGCTATGCTCAACTCACTGATTGCCACAGGTTACTCCATCCCGAAGGATGCCGTGCTGATCTCCTCTGGTGGTGCCAAGGGTAAGGTCAGTCTGTTGGAGCCCGCTCAGCAGTTGGCCAAGAAGGGCTACACCATCTACGCTACCGCCGGAACGGCTAAGTTCTTCAACGACAACGGTGTGAAGGCTATTGCCGTCGCATGGCCCGATGAGGAAGGTGGTGAGAACAATGTCATGAATTTGATCTCTCAGCATAAGGTAGGTCTGGTCATCAACGTGCCGAAGAACCACTCTTCCCGTGAGTTGACCAACGGCTATAAGATCCGCCGTGGAGCCATCGATCACAACATTCCTCTGATGACGAATGTCCGTCTGGCCAAGGCTTTCATCGAGGCCTTCACCGCCATGAACCTCGAAGATGTGAAGATCAAGTCCTGGCAGGAGTATAATAATTAATGACTGACGAATTTCGAACGATAAAGACCGGAGGCGAGGGCTACTACACCGATAAGCGTAGCAAGTTCCTCGCCTTCGCTCATCATGTATCGTCAGTAGAGGAAATCAAGGATCTCCTTGCCGGCTATCGCAAGAAATACTTCGATGCCCGTCATGTGTGCTATGCCTATATGCTGGGCCCAGAGCGACTTGAGTTCCGCGCTAACGATGATGGCGAGCCATCGAGCACAGCCGGCAAACCCATCCTCGGACAAATAAATAGCAACGAACTCACGGATATTCTCATCGTGGTGGTGCGCTATTATGGTGGGGTTAATCTCGGCACATCGGGTTTGATTGTTGCCTACCGTGAAGCCGCTGCCGATGCCATCGCTCACTCGGAAATAGAAACGAGACAGGTGGAGGAGGTTATCACCTACTCCTTCGCCTACCCCATGATGAACGATGTGATGCGCATTGTGAAAGAGATGCAACCACGCATCGTTTCGCAGACCTACGACAACACCTGCGAAATAAAACTCAGCATCCGCAAGAGCGAAGCCGAGCAACTAAAAAACCGCCTCAATAAACTTTCTTTCGAATAAAAGTCGCCGATAAGGAAACTTTTACCCTTATAAATTTGGTTGTTTCATTTTTTCTCCTTACCTTTGCATCCGCATTCGAGAGAAGGAAGGTTGGCAGAGTGATCGATCGCGCTGGACTCGAAATCCGGTATACCCCTTTCGGGTATCGGGGGTTTGAATCCCTCACCTTCCGCAAAATAATAACAATCTTTTTATTTAATAAAGGAAAAGGGGCCCGTCGTGACGACGAACCCCCTTTTCTTTCTATTAACTGAGTTTATGAATCACCAGTCCAGAACGTAACTTCGGCTCGAACCAGGTAGCCTTCGGTGGCATGATCTTTCCACTGTCGGCGATATCCATAATCTGCTGCATCGAGACGGGATAGAGTGCCAGTGCAGCACGCATCTCACCAGAGTCCACACGGCGTTTGAGTTCACCGAGTCCACGAAGACCGCCTACGAAATCAATACGCTGCGAAGAACGCAGGTCATCGATATTCAGGATTTCATCGAGGATCAGACGAGAAGAGATATCCACATCGAGCACACCAATAGGATCGTTGTTATCGTAGGTTCCCTCCTTGGCCTTCAGACTATACCAGTGCTGATCCAGATAGAGTGAGAACTCGTGCAACTGCTGGGGTTTGTAGATCTCAGTACCCTTGTCCTCCACGATGAAGTTCACCTGCAAGGCAGCCAAAAACTCCTCCGACGACATGCCATTGAGATCTTTCACTACACGGTTGTAGTCGAGGATCGTCAACTGACTGGCCTGGAAGCACACAGCCATGAAGAAGTTGTATTCCTCCGTGCCGTTGTGGTTGGGATTTTGCTTCTGCTTTTCTGCTCCCACGAGGGCAGCAGCAGCGCTACGGTGGTGACCGTCAGCAATATACAGACTCGGCATCTTGGCAAACTCGTCCGTGATGACCTGAGTATCCTTTTCATCGTTGATCACCCAGAACTGATGACGGAAGCCGTCGATGGGGGCGATGAAGTCGTATTCAGGTTCCGTAGCGGCATAGCGCATCAGAATTTCATTGAGCACGGCATTGTCGGGATAGGCAAAGAAAACGGGTTCGATATTGGCATTGTTCACACGGACATGCTTCATACGATCCTCTTCCTTGTCACGACGGGTGAGTTCATGCTTCTTGATGCGACCCGCCATATAGTCGTCGGTATGGGCACATACCACCAGACCATACTGGGTCTTGCCATTCATCGTCTGCGCGTAAATATAATAATGTTCGCGCGCATCCTGCACCAGCCAACCCTTATCCAGGAACTTCTTGAAGTTCTCAGCGGCCTTCTCATACACACGGGGATCATACTCCGAAGTACCAACGGGGAAGTCGATCTCGGGTTTGATGATGTGATAGAGACTCATCTCGTTGTCGCCAGCCTCTGCCCTCGCCTCTTCCGAGTCAAGGACGTCGTACGGACGGCTCTCCACTTTCTCCACCAACTCCTTCGGCGGACGGATACCCTTAAAAGGTTTGATGATAGCCATACGGATTACTTATTCACCTGGAACTTCGTGTCGCCATCCTTGAAGAAGGCGTTGATCTGCTTGGCGGCAGCGATACCGGCATTGATGTTGGCCTCGGCTGTCTGGGCACCCATCTTCTTCGGAGTTGAGAAGTAGCGACCCTCGAACTTAGCAAACTCATCGTTGGCATCGGGCATGATGTCGGTGACGAACTTCAAGTCCTCACGCTCTGCCATCAACTGGATCAATTCGGGTTCGTTGATTACTTCCTTACGGGCGGTGTTCACGAGGATACCACCCTTCTTCATCTTACCCACGAGGGCAGCATTAATGCTCTGCTTGGTCTCAGGGGTAGCGGGGATATGCAATGAAACAACATCGCACTGCTCGAAGAGGGCATCCTGATTAGCCACGGCGTGCACACCAGCCTTCTCAATCACCTCTGCGGGGCAGAAGGCATCGTAGGCATAGACATCCATACCGAAGCCCTTGGCGATGCGGGCCACGTTGCGACCTACATTACCGAAGGCGAGGATACCGAGTTTCTTACCCAGCAACTCACTGCCGCTCTTACCATTATAGAAACCACGAACGGCCATCACCAGCATACCGAATACCAACTCAGCCACGGCGTTGGAGTTCTGACCAGGGGTATTCTCTGCTACGACATTGTGAGCGGTAGCGGCAGCGAGATCGATATTATCGTAACCGGCACCGGCACGAACGACGATCTTCAACTGCTTGGCAGCATCCAGCACCTCAGCGTCTACCTTATCCGAACGGATAATCAGGGCATCAGCATCCTTCACAGCCTCCAAAAACTGAGCCTTCCCTGTATATTTCTCCAGCAGCACGAGTTCATTACCGGCTGTCTCAATCTCTGCCTTAATCCCATTCACGGCGGCTGCTGCGAATGGCTTCTCTGTTGCAACTAATACTTTCATATCTATTAATGATTTGCTTCAAATTCCTTCATGCAGGCAACGAGGGCGTTGCAGCCTTCGATGGTCTGGGCGTTGTAGCAGGAAGCACGGAAGCCACCCACTGAACGATGCCCCTTCACACCAACCATACCCTTAGATACGGCGAAGTCGAGGAAGTCCTTCTCCAACTCCTTATACTCTGGAGCCATCACAAAACAGAGGTTCATCAGTGAACGGTCCTCTTCCTTGGCAGTACCAACGAACATCTTGTTGCGGTCGATCTCACCATAGACGATCTCTGCACGCTGCTTGGCCAACTTGTCCATAGCCTGGACACCACCCTGAGCCTTGATCCAACGGAGGTTTTCGAGAGCGCAGTAGATGGGCACCACAGGAGGTGTGTTGAACATCGAACCCTTCTCCACGTGTGTGCGATAGTCGAGCATCGTGGGAATCTCACGGGGCGCACGACCCAACTTCTCATCTTTCAGGATGATGATGGTCACACCGGCCATAGCCAGGTTCTTCTGGGCACCGGCATAGATGGCATCGTACTTGCTGACATCCACTGGACGGCTCATGATGTCCGACGACATATCGGCGATCAGGGGCACATTGACATCGAGGTCCTTACGGATCTCCGTACCATAAATAGTATTATTGGTAGTGATGTGCAGATAGTCGGCATCGGCAGGCACCGTCCAGTCCTTCGGGATGAAGGTGTAGTTGGCGTCAGCAGAAGAAGCCACCTCAACGACCTCACCAAACAACTTGGCTTCCTTCATGGCCTTCTTGGCCCAGACGCCCGTATTCAGATAGGCAGCCTTCTTTATCAGGAAGTTGAATGGGATCATACAGAATTCCAGACTGGCACCACCGCCGAGGAAAATCACTGAGTAACCCTCGGGCACGTCAAGCAGTTCCTTTACCAGAGCCACGGCCTCATCGACCACAGGCTGAAAATCCTTTGCACGGTGGCTGATCTCCATCAGAGAGAGACCCGAACCATTGAAATCAAGACACTGTTGAGCGGTCTTCTCAATCACTTCGCGGGGAAGCATCGAGGGACCGGCGTTAAAGTTGTACTTCTTCAT
>JAGCRH010000126.1 GCA_017964785.1 Prevotella sp. | reverse complement strand
TAGACATCCTTGACAAGACCGCCATGTGGCAGCCAAACACACCATTAAGCAAGTACCGTGAACTGTTGCCTGACAGATGGGCAACAATGTAAACAATCGTCATTGATTATGCAAGGCGTAACATCAGAGACGCTTACTCTGCAAAATAATTCCTCGTAATTTCCAGTCAGTTTAGTCCAAAGCCAGAATATATGGACTCCACTTTCGGATAATGGACCATTTTTTTTCATTGTTTTCTTGGTAGTTTCAATATTATTTCCTATTTTTGCAAACGAAGTGGGATGGGCCTGCTTCGCAATAACATCAATAACAATGAACAGGAAACTAATTCTAATGTGCCTTTTGGTTTTCTGCCTTTGCTCCTATGCGCAACAGGTGACGAAAGGTCAAGTAACAGACAAAGCGGGCAATCCCATCTCGGGTGCTCGTGTGGAAGTAAAGGGTACGTCCCTTTATACCACCACAGGTATTGACGGTCGTTTCACATTGGAAACACCCATGATGATCGACAAAGTTCGTGTCAGTAGTGCGGGCAAGGTGACAAAGAATGTAGACGTGACTCCCAACATGGTAGTGGTGATGAAACCCACGTCGTTTTGGAGTGAAAAACCTTCAAAATATCAGTTCTTCGTCAGTCCGCAGGTGACAATTCCTAACTCGAAAATATCCGATGTTCCTTTTGGAGTGATGGTAGGCATCGTCAAGAACATCGGCTTATATGCCCGATTCGTGACCAGCGGACAGCCTTCTACTGACTTTTCCCTCAGTCAGGCTAATAATGGAATGTATTATAGTCCTAAATCTAATCTTTATTGGACCGAACGTAAGACTGGCTATCAGGCACTTACTGGTGGATTGATTATTCGTTTGGGTAGCCCTATATACTTCACGCTGGGTGCCGGATCTGTTAAACGTAAGGTGGCCTTAAAGCATCTTGGGACAGGGAAATGGATTGATGATGACAAAGATAATAGAGATTCTCATAGTGTCAGTGGCCTTGGCGTAGAAGCGGGTGTGATGGTTCGTTTCGGCCACTTCGTCATCAATGGTGGCAGCACCTTGTGGAATATGTCTGAAGGTTATTTTTGCACTAATCTCGGCGTAGGATATATGTTTTAACTAAAATGACAAAGACAATGAAAAAGTTTCTTTTATTCGGACTTTCGGTACTGTCTGCAGTATTGTTGTCCAGTTGTGAGGATTTGCCAGAAGAAAGTAATGGTACAGGTAGATATGATTTCACCTTCAATGAATATATAGAAATGCCTGTAGTTCTAGATAACTCTATTTATTTCCCTTATATACCCCAATTACAATTTAGTCCTTCATCTTCATTTAGTAGCAATGTAAAAGATCTCATTCCCAATATTGATAACAATAGTTGTCTTATTACCGGTCTTACTCCAAATACAGATTACTATTTTAGGTTTTATGAGCAAGATTTCTTGGGCGCAAGGATATATAGTAATGCCGCCTCTTTGAAGACAAAAGGCACGATTATAGAACCAATCAACGAGTATGTCAATTCTGTAGGTAATAGCCAAGAGGCATGTTTTAGGTTCAAAGTAAACTATGCTTCTGAAATCTTAAATGATTATGTAAAAGTCTATTTGGTGCTGGAAGATGATGTTGATAATAGTACTTTTGCTTATGAAAGTTATAGTGTTGGCAACGATATATATGAGGCAAATACGCTATTATATGGAAATCCATCCACTTATACATTTCACTATGCAATAGTATATGGCTACTATAAACAGTACCAAGATGGAATTGTATTGGAACGTACTGAATCGAGAACTGCAGTATTATCATATTAATGTACTATTAGAGAGCAATGATGAGAACGAGGCTTTTGCTATTTGCAGTATGCTTAACAACGATATTGAATGTTAACGCCCAGAGCGACGAGGAATTGCCGAAGAATTCCGAGCAGTTGAAGGTACTGAAGACGCAGATGAAGCAAGGTGACTTGCATGCGCAGTATCTGTTGGGCTATTGTTATATGACAGGTATCAGCGGAGTCGTGACTCAATCCCAGTCGGAAGGCAAACGGCTTATCAAGAAGGCTGCCGATGCCGGCAATGCCGATGCCTGTCGTTTGATGTACAAGATGGATCCGCAGAGATACTACGATTATCGACTGACGGCAGAAAAACTCTATACGGAAGACGGAGGTGGCGAGGCCTGCTACTACATGGCAGAACTCTATGCCAACGACAAGCGTCAGTGCCAACGGTGGTTGAAAACCTCACTGAAGAAAGGATATTTGCGCGCTAGGATGGCATTGGAAAGCATTTATAACAATGACTGGAGCGGCTCGTCGACCTCGTTTGAGAGTTGGGTGAATGGTATTCTGGCCGTTGGCGAGAGCGAGGATGTGGAGTTAAAGTTGGAGAAACCAAAGGCTGAAATCAAATTGTTCAGCGATGTGGACCAGAACCTACCAGAGACGATAGCTAGAGACAATGAGAACACAGTTGCCTTGGTGATTGGCAACGAGAACTATATCAGTGTTCCACCGGTGGAGTTCGCCCTGAACGACGCTTCCATGTTTGCTGAGTATTGTAAGAAGGTGCTCGGACTTCCAGATCAGAACGTCATTTTTATACCTGATGTCACATACGGTGCCTTAGTGGGTGTGATGGCAGATATAAAGAACATTGCGGAGACCTTCCCTGACAGTACCATGAATCTCATCTTCTACTATGCAGGGCATGGTATCCCTAACGAACAGACAAAGGATGCTTATCTGATGCCTGTTGATGCTTCTCCACAGAAAACAAACATTTGTTATCCAACAAGTAAACTGATAAAAGACCTATCATCAACAAAGGCACGACAGATAGTTGTTTTGTTAGATGCATGTTTCAGTGGAGCACAACGAGGTGAAGGTGTGTTGGCAGAGAATCGTGGTGTGGCCATTAAGGCTAATGTTGATGCTCCTCAAGGACGTATGGTGTTGTTCTCTTCTGCAATGGGTGATGAGACAGCATGGCCATACAAAGAAAAAGGGCATGGTCTGTTCACCTATTTTCTATTAAAGAAACTTCAGCAAACTGGCGGTTCTACTACTCTTGATGACCTGGGAGACTATCTTGTCATGCAGGTGCGTCGCCAGTCGGCTTTGCAACTAAAACGTCAGACTCCAACTATAACGCCATCGACTTCGATAGGCGAATCATGGAGAAGCTGGCAACTGAAATAAAACAAGGAATCTGATTCTATCTGAATGAATATGCGTACAGCAATAGTCACAATCATCATGCTGATATTCTCTCTTCCCCTGCTGTCACAGAGGATAAAGACGGTGGAAGCGAGTTACACCTATCATGCGCCGGAGAATGTGACACTGGAACAGGCAAAAGTGACAGCCTTAAGTCGGGCACAGATCCAGGCTCTGGCTGATGAATTCGGCACTATTGTCTCACAGTCGAATGACACACGGATAGAGAACAAAGACGGACAGTCGAAGGTAGATTTTCTTTCTATTGGCAACAGCGAGGTGAAGGGAGAATGGATTGAGACCATCGGCGAACCCCGGTATCAGATCAGTTATGAAGGTAATATGCTTGTTGTTACCGTCAAGGTGAAGGGTAAGGCCCGTGAGATTGTTTCTGCCAGCATAGACCTTCATACCCATGTCCTCAGGAACGGAACTGACAATAAGTTTGAAAGTGATATTTTTAAGAGCGGTGATGATCTTTACTTGTCATTCCGGTCGCCTGTCAGCGGTTATCTTGCCGTCTATCTGACAGATGCCGAAGGTCAGGCATATTGTCTGCTGCCATATAGGAACCAGACTGACGGTATTTATACCGTCAATGCCAACCAACGCTATCTCTTTTTTAACATCAAGGAGGCTCCACAGAATGAACGTTCAATGGTTGATGAATATGTGATGACTTGTGAACGTGAATCAGAACATAACCAGATTTATGTGATTTTCTCGCCGAAGCCATTTATGAAGGCTGTCGACAGAGAATCATTGAAAGAGGTCACAGATGATGCTATAGCCGGTTTCCCTCGCGAACTGTCTTCCGCAGAATTCCGGAAATGGCTTGCCAAGGCACGGACGCACGACCAGAATATGAATGTGAGGATGATTCCCATCACCATCAAGAAATAAAAATAAGAATTATGCAGAAGTACGCGGACTATATCAAACGGATTGAGATCGACTCGCTATGGAGCGGGAAGAAACACATCCTGTGGGAACTCAATCCAAGGGTGAATATCCTGAGTGGCATCAATGGCGTGGGTAAGTCGACCATCCTGAATAAAGTTGTGAAAGGTCTGACGGCTGGCGGTGAGTTCCCCTCTCATATGCTGAAGGGCGTGCGTCTGGAGGTGGAGCCAGAGGATGCGAAGTGGATACGCTATGACGTGATTCGCTCGCTCGACTCACCGATGCTCGACAATGAGACACTGAACATGGTGGATACACGCATCCGTTCGGCGCTTGATTTCCAGTTGTTCCACTTGCAGCGGAAATATCTCGACTATCAGGTGAACATCGGTAACCGTATCATCGCTGAGTTGCAGACAGGCAATACTGATGCGGCGCAGCATCTTTCGGAGAAGAAGATGCGTTTCCAGGACATCGTGGATGATCTTTTTGCGGAGACTGGCAAGAAAATTGTGCGGACGGAGAATGAAATCCGCTTCTCGCAGATTGGTGAGACACTGGTGCCTTATCAATTGTCGAGTGGAGAAAAACAAATGTTGGCTATCCTGTTGACGGTCCTTGTGGAGGACAACCAGCCTTATGTGCTCTTCATGGATGAGCCGGAGGTCAGTCTGCATATTGAGTGGCAGAAACGACTCATCGACCTTTGTCTGGAACTGAATCCTCGTGTGCAGATTATCCTGACGACGCACTCGCCCGCCGTGATTATGGACGGTTGGATGGATGCCGTCACTGAAGTCAGTGACATCACAACCTAGGAATGCCTAAGAGACTCAAGGATAATATCAACAATCGTTATTTCGAGGCGGCAAATGCACTGACTTCGAAGAAATCACGGCATAGGATTGTGGCCTATGTCGAGAGTTATGATGATATCTATTTCTGGCGGACGGTGCTGAGCGAGTTTGAGAATGACAAGCGTTATTTTGAGGTCATGTTGCCCTCGAAGATCAACCTGACACGAGGGAAGAAGTCGGTGCTGATGAACTTCCTAGAAGGAGAACCGTTGGGTAAAGATATGATTGCCTGTGTGGATGCCGACTACGACTATTTGGTACAGGGACGTACCATTCAGTCGCGAAAGGTACTCGACAGCCCGTATGTGTTTCATACCTACGTCTATGCCATAGAAAACTACCAGTGCTATGCACCATCTCTGCATAATGTCTGCGTGTCGGTGACATTGAACGACCATCGTATCTTTGATTTCCGTGAGTATTTCCGGCAGTTCAGTGAGGCACTGTTCCCCTTGTTCGTCTGGTCGATCATGCTCTACCGCAACGGTAACTATCCGAAGTTCTCTATCTCAGACTTCAACCGAATCGCTGACCCGGGGGGCTTTAATGTGCAGAACCCGCTGCCGTCGATTATGAATGTGAAACGCAAGGTGCGTACGAAGATCAATGACTTACAGCGTCAGTTTCCTGATGCAAAGGACGAGTATCTGGCCACGAAGGAGGATATCAAGGTATTAGGCGTGACGGCACAGACCACCTATCTATATATACAGGGACATCATCTGTTTGATACGGTGGTCTCGCCGATATTGTCGAAAGTGTGTAACCTGCTCCGGCAGGAACGGCAGAATGAGATATATCACGCCTCTGCCCACAAGACTCAGAAGCGCAACGAGATGTCGTGCTACGAGAACTCATTGCAGGATATCAAGGTGATGTTGAAGAAAAACACGGGGTATATAACCTCAGAACCTTTCCGTCGTTTGCAGGACGATGTGCAGAAGTATCTGGATGCAGATACTCAGATATAGGTTTCCAAGAATTTGACACTCCCTTCAACCTTGACTTCTTTCGTGGTGGCAGGGAAGAGTATGGTGTCGCCCATTTCGAAGGTTGTTTCTTCGCCATCACAGACCAGGTGGCCTGCACCCTTTACAGCCATCAGGATGACAAATGAATCGAGTTCGGAGTAGTCAAGTGTCATCGGCTCCGTCAGGTCGTAGACGGTAGTGGTGAAGTAAGGACATGAGATCACCTGTATGCCCTCGTTCTGCTTCGGGATATATTTTGTGTGGTAGTCGGGTTGCACGGCATAGTCGATGCTCTCAGCGGCTTCTTTGGTGTGGAGTTCCCGATAATGACCGTCCTTATCCTTGCGCTTGAAATCGTAAATGCGATAGGTGATATCGCTGGTCTGCTGGATCTCCGCTACGAAGCAGCCTGCACCGATGGAATGGATACGGCCTGCAGGGATGAAGAATACGTCGCCTTCATGTGCGTCATAACGGGCGAGGGCTTCAGTGATGGTGTCATTTTCTACCATCTCCTTGTATTGCTCTGGGGTAATCTGCTGCTTTAAACCGCAATAGAGCATAGGCTTGTCACCTGTCCCTTCCATGCAGTACCACATCTCGGTCTTTCCACTGGGTTTGCCGTGACGGTGGGCTACTTCATCTGTCGGGTGGACCTGAATACTGAGATCTTTGCGTGCATCAATGAATTTCACAAGCAGGGGGAATTCGTCACCGAAACGCTGGTAGTTCTCCTCGCCCACAAGTAGGCCTTTCTGTTCATGAACCAGTTCGTTGAGACTCATGCCTTGATACGGGCCATTGGTGATGATGGTCTCGTGATCCTTGACTCCGGAGATCACCCAACTCTCACTTCCCCAGAGTGCCAGTTTTGTCAATGGTTCAAACTTTATCATTGATTTTACCTTTTTACTATTTTACTTTTTACCTTTATTAGTTCTCTTTCCAGAAGTTACGGGTGAAGAGCACGAGCACCGTCATGATTTCCAAACGACCCATGAGCATCAAGAGTGACAGCACCCACTTGATGTAGTCGGGCATCCCTGACCAGGTGATGTTTGCGCCAATATCGTTGCTGAGTGACGGGCCGATATTACTCACACAACTCAGGGCAATCATGATGCTGTTGATCATGTCAATCCCTGAGAGAAGCATGATGGCTGCCGTGACAAGTATCATCAGTATGAAGAGCGTGAAGAAAGCGAACAGGGCCACGATCCTGGCATGGGGCACACTCTGTCCGTTAATCTTGACGGGCAGCACGGCATTCGGATGCAGGATCTGACGGAAGTTGTTGCGGAGAGTTTTCAGGGTCATCACCGCACGGATGCACTTGAAACCGCCGCTGGTACTGCCGGCGCAGGCTCCGACGAACATCAAAGCACCAAGGATGATCCAGGTGATGTGGGGCCAACGTGCCACATCGTCGTTGAAGATACCTGTGGTTGTCATAAAGGATACCACTTGGAACAGACCGCTACGTAAGGCATGTTCCAGTCCGTAACCCACTTGGTTGGCCAGGACTATTGTGATGGATACCGTAGCCAGAAGGACAATACCGATATACAATTTGAACTCTGAATTCACAAACAGGTTCCTGAACCTACCTTTGAAAATACTTGTATATAATAAGGTGAAGTTAATACCGGCAAGGAACTGGAACAGGATGGCGATATAGTCTATTCTTGCGTCTCGGAAGAAGGCCAGCGAGTCGTTATGGATGGAGAAACCTCCCGTGGCGGTGGTGGTCATTGAGTAGTTCAAGGCATCAAACCAGTCCATGCCCACTGCCCAGAAGGAAAGACCGCAACCGACGGTCAGCAACAGGTAGATACTCCAGATCCACTTGGCTGTCGTTGAGAGTCTCGGGTGCATCTTTGCCTTGATGGGGCCAGTGGCCTCTGCGGCGAACACCTTCACGCTACCACCTACTAACGAGGGCAGAATGGCGATGGTGAAGAAGACGATTCCCAAACCGCCGACCCATTGGGTCAGGGAACGCCAGAACAGAATGCCGTGGGGCAATACCTCTACATCGTCGAGGATGGAGGCTCCCGTTGTGGTGAAGCCGGATATGGTCTCGAAATAGGCATCGGTGATGTTGGTGATGCTGCCGTGAACAAGGAATGGGAACATACCGAAGAAGGAGAAGATGACCCAGACGGCTGTTACTACCACAAAGGCATCATGACGGCTGAGGCTGTTCTCTGCCTTGCGTCCTGCCAGTAGGAACAGGAAGGCACTACCGAAGGTCAGCAGCATCGACAAGAGAAATGCCAGCGTGTCGTCCTCATGATAGTAGAAGGCGATGGCCACGCACCAAGCCATGAAAAAGGCTTCGATGAAAAGCAGGGAGCCGATGATCTTGGATATGATGCGGAAATTTACCAAAGTACGTTCTTTTTGAAGAATTTCTCAATGTTGTTCAGCCTTGCCTCATGGCAGAAAACCATCACAGAGTCACCTGCCTGTATCTGGGAGTTACCGTTGACGAGCATGCCAATACCGTTGCGAACCAGTCCGCCGATGGTTGCACCCATAGGAAGTCCTAAGTCCTTCACGGGCTTCTTGGTGACCTTCGAACCCTCTGCCGCCGTAAACTCTGCCACTTCTGAATCAACGAGCATCAATGAACGCAGGTTGTCCACATCGGCCTCCAGCATCATCTGGAAGATGTGACTGGCTGCAATGGTCATCTTGTTGATGATGGTACCAATGTCCAGTTCTTCTGCCATCTTCACATAGTCTAAGTTCTCTACCATTGCCACCGTCTTACGGACACCGAGTCGCTTGGCAGTCAGACAAGCCAGGATATTAGTCTCGGCATTGCCGGTAAGGGCGACGAAGGCCTGTGTGTTGCGGATACCTTCTTCCTCCAAGAGTCCTAAGTCACGTCCGTCACCATGAATAACCATTGTGTCGCTGTCGCCAAGCAGTTCGTTGAGTTTTTCGCAACGCTCGGCGTTTTTCTCGATGATTTTCATGTTCATATAGTCAGGGGCGGTGAGGGCAGCACGGACGGAGGTCTTGTCGCCTCCCATCACGATGACGTTCTTCACATCGGCATAGTGCTCCTTGCCAACAATCTTACGGATATAGGGAATATACTCCTGGGTGGTCATGAAGTAGGCAAGGTCGCCAACACGCAGTTCATCGAGTCCGCCAGGGATGATGGTTTCTTCGCCTCGTTTGATGGCCACAACATGGTAAGGATCATCTGGGCCACAGAGTTGACGCAGGGGTTGGTTCAAGATCTCTGCCGTCTCACGCAGTTTGATGCCGAGCAGGGTCAATGCTCCGTCATGCACATCCCAGCGCTGGCGTACCCACGACAGTTTCAGACCGTTGTTGATATCAATGGCAGCCAGAACTTCTGGATATATGAGCGAGTCGATGCCCATATTCCTGAACAGTTCCTTGTTCTGCGGACTCAGGTATTCGTAGTTGTCGATGCGGGCAACGGTCTTCTTGGCTCCCAACTGGTGTGCAATCATACAGGCTGTCAGATTGGTCGTCTCTTCAGGTGTGACACCGACGAATAGGTCGGCATGCTGTGTACCGGCTTCCTTCAGTGCCTTGATACTGGTGGGTGAGGCATTATAGGTCATCACGTCGTAATCGGCGAGTGAACTCAGCCTTTCCTCATTGTCATCGATGAGCACACAGTCCTGATGCTCTCTGGACAGCAGTTTTGACAGGTGAGTTCCTACGGCACCTGCACCGACAATGACCACTTTCATAGGCGTTGGGTGTTAGTTGATGGGTGTTGGGTGATAGCCCGGATGATGGATTCCTTGTCCAGTCCTACAATCTTCTGCAATTCTGGCACGGAACCATGTTCTACGAAATCCGTGTCAGGCATCCCTAATCGGCTGACTTCCGGATGGTAGCCATGATCGTTCATCCATTCCAGTACCGCAGAGCCGAGACCGCCTGTCTTGACACCGTTTTCCACGGTGATGATCCGCTGGAACCGTTCTGCCACTTCTTGTAGGATGGTCTCGTCGATGGGTTTCAGGAAACGCATGTCATAGTGGGCGACATCCAGATCCTTGACTGCCTCCGCCACATCATTACCGATAGGGCCGATGCTCAGTACGGCGACATCCTTGCCGTCGTGCAGTTTACGACCTGTACCCACCTTGATTTCCTCTAAGGGACAGCGCCAGTCCTGTAACACACCGCCACCTCTCGGATAGCGGATGACAAACGGTCCCTTGTTAGGCAGTTGTGCCGTATACATCAGTCGGCGCAGTTCGTGTTCATCCATTGGCGACGAGATGGTCAAGTTGGGGATAGGGCGCAGGGCTGCCAGATCGAAGGCTCCATGATGGGTCGCCCCGTCTTCGCCGACGATGCCGGCTCTGTCGAAACAGAATACTACATGCAGATTTAGCAGCGCCACATCGTGTATGATATTGTCGAAGGCTCTTTGGGCGAAGGCACTGTAAATATTGCAGAACGGAATTAGTCCGTCTTTCGCCATCCCTCCGGAGAAGGTGACGGCATGGCCCTCGGCAATACCGACATCAAAGGTACGTTCCGGCAGTTCCTTCATCATGATGTTCATCGAACAGCCTGAGGGCATGGCGGGTGTCACACCGACGATCTTCGGGTTCTGTTTGGCCAGTTCCAAGAGGGTATGACCAAACACATCCTGGTATTTCTGGGGCTTGTTGGGGTCGTCGTCCACGAGGCGCTCACCCGTATCAGGATTGAATTTCCCTGGGGCGTGCCATGTGGTGACATCCTTCTCGGCTGGGGCATAGCCATGACCCTTCTGTGTATGCAGGTGCAACAACTTCGGTCCCTTCATATCCTTCATCTGTCGGAGGATACGCACCAGTTCCTTCACATTATGTCCGTCGAAGGGTCCGAAATAGCGGATATTCATACCCTCGAAGATGTTCTGTTGATGGGAGATGGCACTCTTGATGGCATTTGACAGACGGATCAGTCCTTTCCGGCGGTCATCCTCTAACATTCCTTTTCCGTGCAACCATCTTGAAGCCTTGAAACGGAGGGCATTGTAGGTCTCGTTGGTACTGAGGTTCAGGAGATACTGCTTCATGCCACCCACGGAACGGTCGATGGACATATTGTTGTCGTTAAGGATAATCAACAGGTCGTTGGGACTCGACGATACATTGTTCAAACCTTCGAAGGCCAGTCCGCCACTCATGGCACCATCGCCGATAACGGCTACGACGTGTCTGTTCTCCTTGCCTTCCAGTTTGGCGGCAACAGCCATACCGAGTGCTGCCGAGATGGAATTCGAAGCATGTCCGCAGGCAAAAGTGTCGTATTCGCTCTCAGTGGGTGAGGGGAAGGGCTTGATACCTCCTAACTTACGGTTGGTGCAAAACTGCTCGCGCCGTCCGGTCAAAATCTTGTGACCATAGGCCTGATGACCCACATCCCACACAATACGATCCTCTGGGGTATTGAAGACATAATGCAGGGCAACGGTAATCTCTGCCACGCCGAGGCTTGATGCCAGATGTCCGGGATTTACTGATAGTTCCTGAACAATGTCCTGCCTTAATTCTTCACATACCTGAGGCAGTTCTTCGACCTTCAACTGGCGCAGGTCTTCTGGATATTGTATTTTACTTAATAGTCTTAAATTCTCTTGTTCCACAGCATAAAAGTTGTATAAACTTTGCAAAGATACAAATAATTCACAATTCCCAATGCACAATTCACAATTTTTTATCAATTTTGCGCACAAAAAACAAGAAAAGGCAAAGAAAATACAAAATCAGTCGTCTTCGACGTATTTACGGAATTTGAGTTTCGGCTTTACCTTCATCTTTTGCATTTCATTGGTGTTGGTGAAGGAGAACTGCAACATCAGGTC
>JAGCRH010000125.1 GCA_017964785.1 Prevotella sp. | reverse complement strand
TCGACTTGCCGACACGTCGTGCACCTTCAACAAGCAATGCACTCTTACCGTCCGATTCCTGTTTCCAGTTCAGCAATTGAGTGTAAATCTTTCTTTTGAACAGTCTTTCTTCCATAAAGTCCTTTGTTTATGGCTGTCAAAACTGCGATTAAGCGAGGGCAATGATGTTAGCATCGATTGCCGAGCGTGAGCAGTTTCGCAGCATTTATGCTGCAAAGATAGCAAAATTATTCAATCCCCACAAATATATTTCAATAAAATATGCTAATCCCCACAGAATTTTCTCTCAAGAACCATCTATTCCCCACAAATTTCTTTTCCGATGATTTTCATGTCTTAATCGATGTTTAACCGCTTGGCTTTGCCGCTTGCTACCGAAGGGACGCAAGAAATGACAGCGTCATTCTTCGCACAGATTCATTTCCTTACTTTGTCTTGCAGGCGCTGTGTTTCTTTCTGCATCTCTTGGCTGATTTTCAGAATCTTCTCGCGCAGTTCTTCAGCGCTTTCCGGATGCGCCATGATTTCTTTTGAGATTTCCTGCATCTGCTTTTGCAGTCGCTCCATGTTCGAGCCTATATGTTCTAATTCGACATCATCACTTTCCTCCTCGCTGGCTTCCTCTATCACAACCGTCACATAGCCGTTGGCAGACATATTTGTTACCATACAGGTCTGGCCCTGGCCGTTGCCTCCAACAAACTGCTTACCGGGAGTCGTTTTGCCACTGAAGCCATTACGCTTCACACGGCTCACGATTTCTTCGAAACCAATACGGTCACGCGTCATCACGCTAAGCGTAAGCATCGTGTCCGTCACGATGATGATATCATCTTCCTTGCTCAGGCCTTCAGGCAACAGGAAAGCATATGCCGACGGCAACTGTCCGCTGGCCAGGATAGCCTCGCCGCGTTCTATCGTTTCACGGATATTCTCAGGCATCGACGATTTCCAATCATATACCTAGATGCCGTTCTCGCCTGCCCGTTCGTTATCATCCTCGTCGTTTCCGACAGTCTTCACTGGTGCTGACTTCATCACCGGCAGCACGGGCGGCTTATAAGTGGGTGAGCCTTCTCTCAGTTTGCGGTAGGGGTCGTTGACGGTTGAGATGCTATAGCCCATATCCGCCTTGAGCGGCTTCAGGAGCACCTCATCACGCAGGATCTTCACATTCTCTCCTTTTATAAAATCATGCATCGTCTCAATATAATCTCCATGCAGTTTCAGCAAATCCCAATGGTTGACCTTCTCTTGACTTTTGACATAGATGGTCGGATTATTGCCTACTGCCTTGCCATAGAATCCGAAAGAGTATTTCACTACGGCTGAAAGATCGGAAACCAGCAGGTTGCCTTCATCGTAGCGACCATAGTTCAGGCCGAACTTGCCAGTATGATTTGTCGTAAACTCAAAAACATTCTGTTTCAGGCTATTGATGAAAGGCCAATTCATCCTGAGGTGGTCTTTATCGACCATCAACTGAAAATCGTAACTCTCATACATCTTGTCGCCTATCCTTGTATCACCTTCCTTGATGTCTTCGACGTCGCAGTAAGGCACAAGGTATTTGAAAGGCAGTGGATCGCCCAACATCACCTTCCGCTTGAATGCTGCGTCAAACCGTCCAACGTCCTCGTGATCTACCCACACTTTCATGTGGCCCTTATACGTACCGTTCCGACTGACCTCACTGCGGTCTATCTTCTGCAAATCAGCCTGCATGTGCCACTTCTGCTTCATTGGAACAGCGAACAGCGTGGCATCCTTGCGTTCCACCGTCGTGTCAACCTCCAACACCCATTTGCCATTCTTGAGGCGTTCTTCCATCAATTCCGCAATCTTGTGACTCACAATCATATAGAATGTTTCCTTCAGGATTTGGCGCTGCAACATCTGGTTCATCCATTCCTCGCGGTCAAAGATATGGTATGTTTTCGTAAATTCGCCAAGGTCCCAGCCCAGTTTAGCAGCAGAATAAACCAACAAGACCGTTCCAACCGCTTCATTCGCAAATTTCACACCCGCTTCAGGAACAAGATCGTCCAGTTTGTCCAAGAGTTGATCCTTGCCTTTATCCAGCAAGGAATTGTACACATCATCCCTGCCTTGCTGTATCACCGACTCCATGTCTTCGTTCCCCAGTCTGGCTTTCACATTTTGAATAAAATCGCTCAGAAAAGCATAGGTGCTTCCGTAAGGATTAACATCACTGCGGCCTGCCAGTTCAATGGCTTTCAGGGCAATGTCGTGCCACTGGGTGGACGACAACTGCTTGTATTCCGACGTTTCATCCTGGATATTGCCCAGCATACCGTCGCTGATGTGCATATCGTTCATCACATCATGCGCTATCTTGGTAATCTCCCTGACTGTCGGGTGCCCTTTGGTATTGTGAATATGTCCTTGAAGCCTCACGTTACCCATGTAGAACGTGATGGTTGACTTTGGCCAGTAAGGATCCAGCAGCCTGACCCAGTCCACTTCGCTGGTAGCACCTTTGTCAGCATTGGGATTGGTATAGTTGAAATTATCGCCTTGGGCACTGGCACAAACCGGCATCAACATTAGGAAAGCAAACAATATTTTTTTCATAAGCGTCAGGAGTCGGTTCTGATTACTATTTCGAAAGCGGCCGTTGCGGCGGATTCCTGCAACGGCCGTTTTCTTATATATTATTAATAAGGTGTATTACTTGCCTGTGCGGACGGCATTGAGGAAGTTGACCATCTTCTGGAGGTTGGCCTCATCGTACATGCCCATACCGTGTCCACCCTCGGGAACGAAGGTTGCCTCGGTCTTCACACCGGCAGCCACGAGTTTCTCGTAGAACATCTTACCCTGACAGCAAGGAACCACATTGTCCTTCTCACCGTGGAAGATGATGATAGGAGGATTGTTCTTATTGACATAGTAGGTGGCACTCAGGCTACGATACTTGTCCGGTTCCTTGTCGAGTTTCGAATTCAACAGCATATCCTCGGGACTGTTCTCACCCATCTTCATGCCCTCGCCACAGTCCATCGCAGTGAGATCCACAGGACCAGACCAGTCGCAGGCGGCATTCACGCTGCTGCTCTCATTGGCATAGCAACCGAGCGTACCTTCAAGGTCGATGTCGTAGGTACCCACCTTTGTCTGTTTCAGACCACTGGTGGTGGCAGCCGTAGAGGCGAGGTGACCACCGGATGAGAAACCGCTGGTGGCAACAAACGACGGATCAAACTTGTACTTCTTGGCCTCACCACGTACGAAACGGATGACGGCACGGATATCGTGGATCTGGGCTGGCCACTTGGCATCCATACTGCTGCGGTGGTTCGGACAAACCACAGCATAGCCAGCCTTCAACAAGGCATTGACGATAGTACCGAGGTCGGCTTGACTCTTGCCGCTGTTGCTGAACCACGCACTACCGTAGATATGGATCACAACGGGATAGGAGGATTTCTCCTCTTTCGGCAGGTAGATGTCACAGGTATGATAAGCCTGATCGTCGCCGGCATAGTTTACATCCTTCCATTCCTGGGAGGTTTCCAGTTTCACCTGTGGACGCTGGAAGCCACCAAAGCCTCCGAATCCACCTCCAGGCTGTGCCATAACCAATGAGGCCATACACAGCATCACTGTTGATAATAAAGTCTTTTTCATTTTTTAATTGATAGAATAAAAGTTATGTGATAATAAGTTTACTCCACTGTACTCTCTGAGAAATAGTAATCCCTCAGTGGCTTGCTGACTAGTTCGCCGTTCAGGGTGACCTGTTGCTGCAAGCGGATATCCTGCGAGGAGGCTCCCACCTTCACGATGAACGAGCCGGGACGGACATTCCAAAGGCGCTTGCCTTCATTCGTATAGAAACCAAACTGCTCCGTATAAAGTTTCACCTTCACGGTCTTGGTCTCTCCCGGATTGAGGTTCACACGGGCAAAGCCCTGCAACTGGATGGGACGGATCTGCTGATCCTCACCCGTCGGCGAGAGATAGATCTGTGCAATCTCATCGGCAGCCACCTGACCCGTATTCTTCACCTCGAAGGAGAGGTTGATGCTCTGATCGGCAGTAGTTGCCACACTGTCCACTTTCAGGTTCTGATACTCAAAGGTGGTGTAACTCAGACCATAGCCAAAGGGCCACTGGACACGTGAATCTTTCTCTGCGGAATAGTTATAGCATAGAGGCTCATAGACCTCCGTGTTCGGATAACTGACAGAGAGTTTTGCCGATGGCGACACCTTACCATAAAGGATATCTGCGACGGCGTTACCACCCTCCTCACCCGGATACCAGGCCTGGATGACGGCAGCACACTGCTCGGCAAGTCCAGAAACCACCTGAGCCCTGCCTCCGAACATCACCAATACCACGGGCTTGCCCGTAGCCAGGAGTTCCTTCACAAACTGCTCCTGTTTGCCAGGCAGACGGAGACCCTTGCGGTCACGGTTCTCACCGCAGAGCATCACATTCTCACCGACAGCAGCCACAATGACGTCAGCCTGCTTCGCCAGTTTGAGGGCATTGGCCCTGTCGGCCTTCTCGCCAGCATCGACCTTACGATGCAGGAGTTCATACTCCCAGGCACGTGCATCGCCCAGTTCACCGTATTTGGTCTCTATCTCCTCCGTCCAGTCGCAGCCACGTTCGTACATCAGGTTCACACCCTCAGGCGCCTTGTTCTTCATGCCCTCCAGGAGCGTGATGGTGTGGGGATGGTCGAGATTATCCTGTACCATCTTCCAGAAATACGACATAGCAGGGAAGGAATAGTCGCCCAACATAGCCCACATGGTATTGGCATTAGGACCCGTCAGGAGGACATTGAACATTGAAGATTGAACATTGAACTTTTTGATATCCAATGGGAGGATACCGTTGTTCTCCAAAAGCACAACAGACTGCGTAGCGATATCGTAGGCTGTCTGACGCTCCTCGGGAGAGTCGAGGGTGATATTTTCGGTGCTGTAAAGATAGGCATCCTTGTCGAAAAGACCCGCACGGAACTTAATCCGCAGCACGTCCTTCACAGCCCGTTCCAACACCTCCGGCTTCACCTGCCCCTGATCGATGGCATCTTGCAGGAACTTGTAGTTGGCGCCATGAGGGAAGTCCACGTCGTTACCATTATTAATAGCAGCAGCGGCCTTGTTCACTACTGAATCGAGACCCGGTATCTGGTCGATGGCGGTATAGTCGCTCACCACCATCCCGTCGAAGCCGACATAGTCGCGCAGGATATCCTGGAGTATCTCACTGTTGCAGACACAGCGTGTACCATGCACATCATGGTAGCCCGGCATTACCGCCACACTCCCCGTCTTACGGATCATCGTCTCGTGAGGCAGGAGGATTTCTTCCATCAGTTCCTTTTCCTCAGCATCACCGCCTCCGCCATAACCGAGATAGTGCTTCGTACAGGCACCCACACCTTTCTTCAAGTCGCCCTGTTGCAGTCCCTTCACAAAGGCCACACCCATCGCGGCAGAGAGATAGGCATCCTCGCCATACGACTCTTCCAGACGGTTGAAACTCGGTGTGCGACACACATCCACCATCGGCGAGAGGGCCAGCACGCCACCCATCTTTCGCATGGCGGTACTCGTCTGACGGGTCTTCAACTCCGCCAGAGCAGTATTAAACGAACCCGCCTGTCCGATCTGTTGCGGATAGATGGTAGAGCCTTTCGTATTGATACCCGACAACACCTCCTCGTGGAAGAGAGCCGGGATACCATTGGGAGTGTTATGCATCAGCCAGTCCTGCACCGCCACCACCTTATCGCGGATGTCATTCGGGTCGCGAGGCTTTTGCAGGGCAAACTGCGAGAAGTGTCCGATACCGTAAGGGATCAGTTCACGGCATTTCGCCGTGTCGAGGTTACCCGCCTCATCGAAGAGGTCGTCCATATACATACTCCTCAACTGGGCGATGCGCTCTTCCTGTGGCATCTTCTGGTAGAGTTCGTCAATCTGCTGTTCCAAGTCTGGAGCAGCCGTGCAACCTGCCAATAGTGCAGTCATACTTATCATTACCAATTTTTTCATTATATCATACTTAGTGTTTTACGATCTTCTTACCGTTGATGATATAGAGTCCACGAGGCAGGGCCTCCCAGACCTCCTTGGTTCCCATCTTCACACCCTGAAGGGTATAGACAGCGCCATCAGCCTTCTCCGACTTGACGGTCTTGATACCGTTAGGAACACCTTCTGCATAAAGGACGAAGTAAGTAGGATCCTCATACTTGGCAGAAGCATTATCATATAGATATTTTCCCGTATATTTGTTTTTGAGTGTAAAGCCTTTGCCGCTCTCATACTTGATCTCCCATACGGCACCATTCTTTACGTCCTGTCCGTTCTGACCATTCAATCCTAAAATGAAACTACAGTCTAACACCGAAGAATAACCGTTCAGATAACCAGGACTACCCCAGATACTATACGGTTCCCCATTGAGTTGGAGCAGACGGAGCAGATAATTGCTGGTACCAGACAGTTTCTCTGCACGGAACAGGTAGCCTACGATATTTGTATTGTTCAACACCTTATCTGGCTCGTCGAAGCCCAGGTTCTGATTATCAGAGCCGAAGAACATCTTACCTTCATCCTCGTTCAGGATATAGAAATCGTAATTCTCCATCTGTTCGATACTCGTCAATGGAGCATAGCCTGACTGTTCCTCGCCACCACCTGATGAGGGTGTTCCGACAGTGATCTCCACCTTGTGCTCCGTACCGAAGAAGTCGGTATAGACCGCCGTCACGATACCAGAGGTACCGTCTTCACCCAGTTTCACCTTTCCTTTATTGATGGTGAAGTCCTCACTGCTGAAAGTTGCCTCTGTGGTCAGATCCTCCTTATGTCCGTCGAGAAAGGTACACATCAGTTTCAGCGTCACAGTAGTCTTGGGCTTTCCCGTAATCTTTGTCTCGAAGGTCTTGGGGGTAAGGACTTTCTTCAAGTTGTCCGGCATATTATAGTCGGGGTTCATCTTCGTTTCCAGCCCCATCGTCTGGAGCATCACGTATGCATAGCGTTTGCCGAGGGTACGATAGCCTGCAGCAGAGAAATGCCAGGGATCAGTCCCGTTACCGGGGATGCCAGAAGCGCTGACCACATGACCAGTAGGGATGACACTCGGAATTCTTTTCACCTGCGTGTTGTGGGAACTACAGCCACCACCCATATCCTGATACTCCACCTCTCCTACCAACAGAGGCACATCATTCGCCTCCAGACCGAGGTCTGTCAACATATCGTTATAAATCTTCTTCACCATATTGGGCCAGTTGGGGTCACCGCAGTTGGAACAGCCCTGATGCAACAGGATACCCTTGATGACACCTACCTCCTGAGCCTTCTTGGCCATCTCGATGAGTCGTCCGTAGGGGTTGCCGCCATAATAGTTCTTCGACAGGGTAGCCCACCACTCGCTGGGATTCGCCTTCAACTTAGCCTCATACTTGTCCTTGTCGAACATCTCGATAGGACTGCCACCCATAGCCACTGCCACGACACCCACCTTCACATCGGTAGGCAGGGCAGCCACCATGGTACGTCCGAAATAGTCGGTGGGCCCCAGTTTTCCCGCCGGACTGACGATGGGACACTTCGCTGTATACCACTTGCCTAATGTACGCTGGGGACTGTTGAAATTGGTTGTTGCCAACATCTTGAAACGGCTGTCCACCTTCTGGTTGTCTATCGTCTCCCACTGGGCGTTACCCTCCATATTCGACTGACCGAAACAGAGGTAGACATAGAAGTTCGGATCCACTTCGGCTTTTACACCCGACAGCCACGCTGTCAGCATCACACACATTAAGATTGCTTTCTTCATTTTCTTTGCTTAATTATTCAATTGGTTAATATAATTATCTTTTTGCCGTCCGCATACCGTAGATAAACACCACGAGGAAGCAGAACAATGGCAGGATGAACGAGAAGTTCGTGGCGGGGAAATCGCCGAATACAGTACCCTGGTCGATGATAATCGCCTGCAACGGGGGTAGTACCGAACCGCCCAGGATGGCCATGATCAGACCGGCAGCACCGAACTTCGCATCGTCACCCATCCCGTCGAGGGCAATGCCATAGATGGTGGGGAACATCAGCGACATACAGCCACTGACACACACCAGACAGTAGAGACCCATGCGGTTCTGGAAGATGATGACACCTAAGGTGAAGATCATCGCCAGCACGGCGAAAGCAGCCAACAGTCTGGCAGGCTTC
Organism: Prevotella sp.; assembly: GCA_017964785.1. Taxonomy (GTDB): domain Bacteria; phylum Bacteroidota; class Bacteroidia; order Bacteroidales; family Bacteroidaceae; genus Prevotella. Next base: position 14,016 of record JAGCRH010000125.1, on the reverse strand, counting down.
ACCCAGCGCATGAGGAAGGTGGCGATGAAGCGCGAACAGATGAAGAAGAGCATCGCATAGATATTAAACTGCTGCGACAGCACCTCTGCCGCCTGCTCTTCCATACCCTCTGCCATAAACACCCGCGTACCATATTGGATGATGAAGGTCCAGCACATGATCTGTGCACCCACATAGAAGAACTGGGCCACCACCCCCTCGCAATAGTGCGGCAGGGCGAAGATACGTTTCAGGGTCACCATGAAGTGGATGTCGTGACTCTGGTCGGCATTCTTCGGCATCTTCGTGAAAAGGATGATGAGGAACATCACCACAATCACCAGTCCGATGGCGAGGTAAGGCGAGATCAACACGTCGAGGTCGGCATTCTTTATCGCCTCAAACTGCGCATCGTCCAACAAGGCCCTCTCATCACTACTCATCGGGTTGAGTTTCGCCTGGATGAAGTTCATCGCCACAAACATACCGATGATGGAGCCACAGGGGTTGAAGCACTGCGCCAGGTTCAGTCGGCGTGTGGCAGTCTCGGGCTCTCCCATCGAGAGGATATAGGGGTTACACGAGGTTTCCAAGAACGACAGGCCGCAGGTCATGATGAAGTACGACATCAGGAAACAGCCGTAGAGTCCGATGCTCTTCGAGGGGAAGAACAGCAGGGCACCGGCAGCATAGAGTCCCAGTCCCATCAGCACACCCGCCTTGTAACTGTACTTACGGATAAAGATGGCAGCCGGCAGAGCCATACAGAAATAACCGCCATAGAAGGCCATCTGTACCAGTGCCCCATCGGTAACACTCATACGGAAGATCTTCGAGAAGGCCTTCACCATCGGGTTCGTGATGTCGTTGGCAAAGCCCCACAGGGCAAAGCAGAACGTCACGAGGATAAACGGAATGAGGTAATTATTCTTTTTCATTGAACATTGATCGATCATTGAACATTGAACATTATGAAAACCTGACGAGGATGCGGAACACCTTGCCTGGGTTCTCCGCCCACTGCTGCATAGCCTCTGGTGCGTCCTCGGGCGATACCACGTTGGATATCAGTCTATCTACTACTGACTCCTGACTCCTGACTCCTTCCAAATATCTTATCACAGCCCGGAAGTCACTGGGCTGGGCGTTGCGCGAACCACGGATGTCGAGTTCCTTCTGCACAAAATACTTCGTCTGGAACGACACCTCCGTCTTGGCATAGCCGATGCAGACCACACGACCCGTAAAGGCCACCTCGTTGACAGCCATATTATAAGTGACAGGACTGCCCACCGCCTCAATCATCACATCGGGGCCAAAACCGCCCGTCATCTCTTGCAGTCGGGCATGCACATCCTCCGTCTTCGTGTTGATGGCATACGTGGCACCCATCTCCTTCGCCAGTGCCAGTTTCTCATCATCGATGTCAGCGGCAATAACCGTAGCACCACGCAAGGCGGAGCGCACGATGGCACCCATACCCACCATACCACAGCCAATCACCACCACCGTGTCGATATCCGTCACCTGGGCCCTGTTCACGGCGTGGAAACCCACACTCATCGGTTCTATCAGGGCACAGGTGCGCGGATCGAGTCCTCCGGCAGGGATCACTTTCTCCCAGGGCAGAGCGATAAACTCGCGCATGGCGCCGTTGCGCTGCACACCGAGGGTCTCGTTGTGCTCACAGGCATTCACCCGTCCGTTGCGGCACGAGGCGCACTTGCCACAGTTCGTATAGGGATTACAGGTCACCACCATCCCCGGCTTTAAAATCTCAGGCACGTCGGCACCCACCTTCTCAATCACGGCACCCACCTCGTGACCCGGTATCACCGGCATCTTCACCATCGGGTTCCTGCCGAGCCACGTGTTCAGGTCGGAACCACAGAAACCCACGTAGGCGAGGCGCAGCAACACCTCGTTGGCCTTCATCTCCTGCTCGGCCACTTCTACTACCGCCATCTGGCGTTCTGCTTGAATTTGTATTGCTTTCATAACTTCAATTTTTCAATTCTTCAATTTTTCAATTCTTCATTCGCTCATATTCTTTATATACGGTAATACTTTCAAATCACGGAAGCCGAAAAACTGTCGGGCATTTTCGCCTAAGAACAGCCGCTTCTCTTCGTCTGTCAACTCGCTGCTCTTCACCACGAAGTCATACGACATCTTATAAGTGATGGCGGTGATGGTACGGGGGTAGTCCGAGCCCCACATCAGTTTCTCTATCCCCACAGCGTCGGCTGCCTCCTTGATGGCACGGATGGCTGAGGGGAAGGGATAGAACTCATCGTTGAAGAGCCACGTGATACCACCGCTCTCCACATAGACGTTCTCGTGGCGGGCTAGTCGGATCTGACTCATCCAGTTCTCTCGCGTCACCATCCCGAAATGCCCGATGGCAATCTTCAACTTCGGACATGCCTGGATGATCTCTTCCATCTGTCCCACCTGGGCGTCGCCGTCAGCCAGTTCGATACCCAGCAGACAGCCCCGCTCCTCCATCAGGTGCATCATCTGCATCATCTCGTCGTCAAGAAACTGCTTCGGCAGTCGGGCGGCAGGCACCTTGATACCCTTAAAGCGCTGCATCAGTCCATCAGCCACCCGCAAAAAGCCCTTCTCACGGTAGTCGGCCATGCCGAAACAGAAAAAGCGGTCGGGATGCAGTCTTTGCACCTCGGTGAGATAGTCGTTTTGCAGGCCGTCGATAAACTCCTGCGTCACCACTGCCGCCGCCACCTGGGTGTAGTCCATGTTCGAGAGGAAGCGCTCTGCCGTGTTCTGTCCGTCGGTCATAAAGGGCGGCAACATCTGTCGCTCCTCGCCGAAAAACAAACTACGGCTCCGGTTGGGCTCCAACTGACAGATGCGTTGTCCATCCACCACCGTGTCCTGCTTCAGCCATAAATGGCTGTGCGCGTCAATGATATGAAGTTGGTTCATTTTGCAGAGTTATTAATAACGCTGCAAAGATACGAAAAAAGATCGTTATATTGCAGATTATTAAAAAAAAACTGAATTATTTATACAAGTTTCGAAAAAAAACCGTATATTTGCGGCTGATATGTCGAAAGTATCCAAAATCATTGCCAAAACATTGTCCTTTCGACTCAGTCTGAGGATCATTGCCGCCTTGGCGCTGCTGCTAATGCTGGCACTGATCACAATGTTTTATTTTTCTCGAAAGGCCGTGCGCGAGGAAGCCCTGCAAAATGCCGGACAGACCTTGGAGGCGATGGTGGAAAACATCGACAACGTGCTGCTGAGCGTGGAGCAGGCGGCAGGCAACGTCTACTGGAAAATGCTGGCCCACACCGACCAGCCCGAACTAATGGATACCTATGCACACAAACTCATGGAGTGCAACCCCTACATCACCGGCAGCCGCATCATCTGGGATGCCGACAGCACCAAGGTGGGGGCAATGGCCCAGTGGACAACCCCACGGAAGGTGGGGCGCGACGGGGTGAACGAGGCCGTGACGTTCAGCCTGCCCTTCTACGACAAGAACCAGAAACTGAACGTGCTCACCATCGACGTGTCGCTGAAAATGCTGTCGAAGTTCGTGCTCGAAGACAAACCCTCGCCCAACTCCATCTGTGCCCTGCTGGGAAAGGAGGGGACGATCATCATCTACGAAGACAGTACCCGACTGAACATGAACCTGGTGGCTCTCGCCGAGCGGTATGAACACCCCACACTGCTTGCGGCGGCAGAGGCCATGCTGGCAGGAGAGACCGGCTACAAGGAGGTGTCGTTGCAGGGCAAGACCTGCTACGCCTTCTACAAGCCCTTCAAGCAGGCCGAAGTGAGAGGGCGCGCCATGATGGACTTGGGATGGAGCGCAGGCATCATCTATCCCGAGGAGGACATCTTCGGCAGTTACAACCGACTGGTGTGGACGGTGCTGATCATCGCCGTGGTGGGACTGGGACTGCTGATGTTCTTCTGCCGACTCTACATCCACCACCAACTGCTGCCCCTGAGACGGCTCGGCAAGTCGGCACAGCACATTGCCGATGGACAATACGACGAACCCATCCCCCGGAGCAAGAACCAGGACGAGGTGGGACGCCTGCAAAACCACTTCCACACCATGCAGCAGTCGCTGGCACAGCACATGGGAGAACTGCAACAGTTGTCGGACACATTGAAGGAACGAGGCGAGGTGCTGCAAACCGCCTATGAACTGGCACAGAGCGCCGACCGCATCAAGACGAACTTCCTCTACAACATGACAGATCAGATGAAGGGCCCGGTGAACAGCATCCTGCAAAGCGTGAAGACCATCTGTCAGCACGGCAGTGAACTGACGGACGAGGAAACCGGCAAGATGGTGGACGACATCATGAAGCGCGGCGATAAGGTGACGGCGCTGCTAAATCAACTGATAGCAGACTCGGAGAGGCTGGAAGTGAAAAGTTAAAAGTGAGTGAATGAGTAGCATTATAGACCATATCAAACAGTCGCTTTCCTGGAAACTCAGTCTGGGAATCCTGCTGATGGCCGTACCTATCTTCATGCTGTCGATAGGTCTCCTCTTCCTGCAATCGAAAGAACAGATCAAAGAGGAGGCGATGAAGCACGCCGCCAGTGTGCTGAACACCCAGATGCAGCGCATCGACCGCGCCATGAACATCGTAGAGACGGCTACCGACATCAACGACTGGGAGATATTGGCCCACCTGGACCCTGACTCGATACTGGCCTACTCGCGCTTCATCGTGATGCTCAACAGCCAGATCGACGGCTGCTCCATCAGTACCGAGCCGAACACCTTCCCCAAATACGGCAGGTTCTTCTCAGCCTATACCGTTCGCGAGGGCGACAGCGTGACCACCGTCATCGAAGAGCCGTACGACTATTTCGAGAAGGTATGGTACAAGAAACCCCACCTGCAAGGCAAGCCCTGCTGGGTGGCGTACTACGACGAGAGCGACTCGCTGGACCTGACCCTCGACGGGATGATTGCCTCGTACAGCAAACCGCTCTACAACGCCGACAAGCACTTCGTGGGCATCATCTCCACTGACCTCTCGCTGATACGTCTCTCGAAGATGATCTCCGAGGAGGTGCCCTATCCGGGCTCCTACTTCGTGATGACTGGCGAGGAAGGACGCTACTTTGTGCATCCCGACTCCACCAAACTCTTCAACAAGACCATTTTCAGCGATATCGACCCGAAGCAGAATGCCGACATCTATGCCCTGGGGCACGAGATGACCACAGGCAAGCAGGGCAGCATGCGCGTCAAGGTCGGCGGTACATGGTATCAGGTATGCTACCAGCCCGTGCCAGACAGCCCGTGGAGCCTCGCACTGGTCTGCCCTGAATGGAGCATCCTGCAAGGCTATAACCGACTGAACTTCCTCATCGGCCCACTCATCCTCATCGGACTACTGTTCATCCTGCTGTTTTGCAGTGTCACCGTGGCGCACGCCATCCATCCGCTCTACCGACTGACGAGCAAGGTGCAGCGCATCGCCGAGGGACACTACGACGAACGCATCAAACTGAGTAAGTACAACGATGTGGTGGGACGCCTGCAAAACACCTTCGCCGCCATGCAGGAGTCGCTGAGCCGGCACGTGACCAGCATCCAGCAGATGAACGAGGTGGCGGTACAGCGCAATGAGGAACTGATGCGTACCAGTGAACTGGCGAAGGAAGCCGACCGGCAGAAGACGCTGTTCATCCAGAACGTGTCGCACCAGATCCGTACGCCCCTGAACATCATCATGGGCTTCTCGCAGGTGATGAAGGAAAGTAAGGGTGCGCTGCCGGAAGAAGAGACCAAGAGCATCACCGACATGATGCAGCACAATGCGGTCATGCTCCAACGTATGTCACTGATGCTTTTCGACAGTTCGGCCAGAGGCACCACCGAAGAAATCTATGCCGGCAAGAACGATGAGGTGATCTGTAATGAGATTGCCCGCGAATGCATCACCGGTATGCAGGAGCAATACCCCGAGATGCCCATGCAATTCTCGACGGACGTGCCCGATGATTTCAGCATCACCACCAACCGCAACTACCTGCGGAAAAGCATCCACGAGTTACTCTACAATGCCGCCAAATACTCCGACGGACAGCACATCTCCCTGCACGTCAGTGAGTCAGGGTCGAAGATCAACTTTATCTTCGAGGATACGGGCCCGGGCATTGCCGAGGAAGATTGCAGTCATCTGTTTGAGATGTTCACAAAGGTGAACGACCTCTCGGAAGGTCTCGGACTGGGTCTGCCATTGGCCAGACGCCATATCCGCAACCTGGGCGGCGACCTCCTCCTCGACCTGGACTACCAAGAGGGTTGCCGGTTTACCATCGAACTGCCTAAGGTGTAGCCCTTAGGAGTTCTTCCACCTGACGAACATCTGATCGCCGATGATCGTCTGCACCTCACCGACCAAGGCTTCATCCATCGGCTCATTCACGTAACCGATGTTTTTCAGCACATTGTCAGGATTGGCACTGCTGAAAAGCGTCGTGGCGATACGGGGGTTCAGGCTGGTGGAGAACTGGATGGCGAGTTTTTCGATGGGGTAGCCCTTCTCCTGACAATAGGCTGCCGCCTTGGCACAGGCCTGCTTCAAGTCGCGCCCTGCGGGATGCCACATGGGGGCGCCGCGCTGCGACAGCAGACCCATCGACAGGGGCGAGGCATTGATGACCCCCACCCCATGCTGCTCGAAGAAACCGAGATAGTCGGCAAGCAGGGTGTCGTTGAGGCTGTAATGGCAGAAGTTCAGGATGCTCTCCACGGTGCCTTCCTCGCAGTGCTCGATGACCCATTTCAGGTTTTCGGGTTGCAGATCGGTGATACCCACATGACCTACCACGCCTTTCTTGCGGAGTTCCACGAGGGCAGGCAGCGTTTCGTCGACAATCTTTTGCAGACCACCCTCCATCGCGCCCTGAAACTCGATGTCGTGTACGTTGATGAGGTCGATATAGTCCACGTTCAGGCGCTCCATACTCTCATAGACACTCTCCGTGGCCCGTTTTGCGCTGTAGTCCCACGTGTTCACGCCGTCCTTGCCGTAACGGCCCACCTTCGTCGAGAGGTAGTATTTTTCACGCGGGATCTCTTTCAGTGCCTTACCCAGAACGGTCTCTGCCTTCAGATGACCATAGTAGGGCGACACGTCGATGAAGTTGATGCCGTTATCCACGGCGACATGGACGGCACGGATGCCCTCCTCTTCGCGGATGCTGTGGAAGACGCCTCCCAACGAGGAGGCGCCAAAGGCGAGATTGGCCACCCGCATGCCAGTCTTTCCTATTTCATTATATACCATATTTATTTTTGTGGGGTAATGATACGGTAGTTGCCGCTCAGGTGCATGAAGGCGAAGAGGCGCAGCAGACCGTCATAGTAGGCATCGAAGTAGCCGTCCTCGAAGGGCACGTGCTTCGCGTTCCACAGGGCATCCACGAACTCCTTGCTCTTGTCGTGGCTGCACAGCATGGAGGAAGCGGCAACGGTAGCCACCAGTCCGATGCTGTGGCGCAGTTTACGGAAACCGCCTGCACCGAGTATCTCATTACCCTCAGGGATGGAACCGTCCTTACGATACTGGTCGAGGAAGGTATCGACACCCTGGGAATAGAAGAAATTCTGGATTTTCTCGCCATACTGACGCTGCCACTCGCCGTCGGCACAACTCCACTCGTAGTCGAGGGTGATGTTCATGGGCACGCGCCAGGAGTCATAGCGGAAGTTATTGTTGCCATTGCGGGGAGGTGTCTGAGGCGCTCCGTTCTGCTGCTGACCCTGCGGTCTGCCGGGGAAACGGAAGCCCGCCATCTCCGAGCCATCAAACTGGCACTGGTCGCCATTCAGACCCGTCTTCTCGTCGGTAGCCTTATGCAGGAACTCACGACTCTTCTGGGCGCACTCTTTCCAGAAGTCGGCACGTCCGTCGTCACCCCACTTTGCCCAGACCTCGTAGAAGGCAGGGATATGATAGGAGGGGTCGGTATGACGCTGTCCGAAACCATCTGGTGTGAAGGTGATGAGTTTCGTCTCGGGGTCGATGAGATACATCTTCTGTGGACCCTGCTGTTGCTGTCCGCCCCCGAAACCGCCAAAGCCGCCAAAGCCACCGCGCTGTTCAGGCTCGTATTCCTTCGGCTGGATGGCATTCAGGATGCGCTGCGCCTCAGCCTTGTAGTTGATGCCGGTATCATTGCCCCAGCGGTTGGAGGCAAAGATCAGTGCCGTGATGAAATACAACTCACCGTCGCTGGCGGCACCGGGGGAGTTACGGGTACCGTCTGTCCTGCAACTCCAGGCGAAGTATCCCTCGCGGATGCCGTCTTGGTGCTGCATATATTTCTTCGTCCAGCGCCACAGACGGTCGAAGATATCCTTCTCATTAAACTGCACCGCCACCATCAGACCGTACGACATACCCTCGGTACGGGCATCGTGGTTCTTGATGTCAGAGACATAGCCCATCGAGTCGCCTACCTCGAAGTAGACCTTGTTGGGGCCACGGAACACATCGTTGAACACCTCCTTCAACTTCGCGTCGACATCGGCCTGCTTGTAGCCCATCTCCACGAAGAGGTTACGGTATTTACCAGTCTCAAAAGCACCCTTCTTCCAAGGGGTCAGTGCCATTGTCGGCACCGTCAGCAGCAGCATCACTGCCGCCATCATTGATTTCTTCATCATAATAATAACCTTATTTATTCATTTCACAATTTCAATTTTTCAATTCTTCAATTTTTCACCTGCCACCAGTCCAGACGCACATCGCCACTGACGTTGCTGAAACAGAGATACACGTCGTGCACACCTGCGGCACTCTTGATCTTACCGGTGAAAAGACGGTATTTCTCCACATTACCGGTCTTGCCGATGTTGCAGACACCTACTACCTGCCCGTCTTTGCTGTCAAGACGCAGGCTGACGGTGCAACCACCGGTAGAGGCTGCCATCACACTGAACTGCTTGGCACCCTGCGAGAAGTCTACGCCACGCAGACGGATATACTCCCCGTCGTCGATGTCGTAGATATACATATTTTTCTTACCTGTCGAGGCGGGCATGTCTGCCACCACACCGGTGTTCTCGATACCCATCTTGGCACTCTTCAAACCGAAGCCCCACGCCATCGTCTCAGCCTCTATCCTGTTGTAGGGGTTGAGCCACTGCAACTGCTTCATGGGTTCCAGATCCAGCCAGTAGGGGGTCTCACGGATGGTGCCGTCGGCATTGTAGAAGATTTCCGCCCCGTTCACGCTGCGACGCTCATGGTGTACGAAGGTCTCCAGGTGCATCAGGTCGTAGTCCTGTCCGAAGAGATACGAATGGCCCTTGAAGTCGGCGATGCCGGGGTGATTGCCTCTGTCGCGCTGGGTGGGAGCCATCAGGTAGTTCTGTTCCTTCCAGGGCCCCAACGGCGAATTACTCATCGCATAGCCCAGACCCTCAGGACAACAGGTCGAGGCGAAACCCATATAGTAGTGTCCGTTGCGTTTATAGAACCACGGGCCTTCCTGATAGTGCTTCACTGCCCAGGTGGACTTCTCGCTGAACGGCACCCGGAGGTTGATCTTCGCACCTTCCTCCTTCACGGGACGCATCATACCGTCCTTGGGATTGAGCACGTAGATGTCGCCCTTGGTAGAGATCATATCCTCATTCAACTTCACGCAATAGGTCTGGGGGTTGCCCCAGAACATCCAGGCCTGTCCGTCGTCGTCGATCCAGACGGAGGGGTCGATGTCGTCCCAGTGCTCCTGCTGCCATACCAGCGGCTTACCCAGAGGATCCTTGAAGGGTCCGTAAGGCGAGTCTGCCACCAGCACCCCGATGCCGTGTCCGTGCAACGGGGCATAGAGGTAGAACTTCCCGTTGCGCTCTATCGTCTGGATGGCCCAGGCACCGTTCTCCCTGCTGCGCCAGGAGAATTCCTTCAACGAAGCCACAGCGCCGTGCTCCGTCCAGTTCACCATATCGGTGGTGCTCCACAGCAGCCAGTCGTACATGAAGAAACCGGCAGAACTCTTCTCGTTGGCATCGGGGATATCCTCTGGCGAGGCATCGTGCGAGGTATATAAGAATAAGGTGTCGCCCACCACCAACGGTGAGGGGTCGGCGGTGTATTTCGTCTGGAAGAGGGGCATATTCACCTGTTCCAGTCCGCGCATCTCCCACCAGTCGAAGTTGAAGAGTTTCGGACCCTTGCGACCCTTGAAGACCAGATAGAGGTCTGCGGTCTCTGGCAGGGCGATGCCGGAGAGGGTGCGTTTAGGTGCATCCAGTTCTTTCAGGGTAGAATAGTCTAAGTCGAGGGTGAGGGTCTGCCATTTCTCCCAGCCACCGGTGCCAGGCACATTGACTACACCGAGGCATCTTCCGCCGACGCTGTCAAGACGTATCTCTATCTGTCCGCCCCGCAGACCAGAAGCCACACGGGCCTTGAAGACACGGGGATATTTGTTGTCAAACGCCACATTCTGCAGTTTGATATAGTCGCCGTTGTGGATATCGGTCACATAGACACCCACCTCATCGTTCTGCTCGGTCTTGATGCCCTTCGAGAAAGCCATCGTCTCTGCCTCCACCTTACGGTAGGGGTCGAACTTACCCACAGGCTTCACCCCCTCGTCGGTAGGCATGATGGTGGGGAAGGAACCGTCGGCATTATACTTGAATTCCTCCACAGCCACACTGCGTCCGAAACCGCCGCCATTGGGCAGTTTCCCCGTGTGGTAGAAGAAATAACTATGTCCCTTATAGTCCGCTACGCCGCAATGGTTCGTAAACGACTTCGTGTCGCAGAGCGGCATGATCTCACCGGCGTAGGTCCAGGGGCCTAAGGGCGACGGAGCCGTGCTGTAAGAGATATGCTCCGGCACACCACCGGCAGCATAGAGCAACTGATAGACCTTCGAGGCATCCACGTTGTATTTCTTGCTGTCCACCTTCCGCAGCCAGGGGCCTTCCACATACGAGTCCTTATACTCCTTGCCCTGCACACGCTTGTCTCTCAGGGGTGAGCCGAAGCCCTCCTCCGTCATGTCGAGCATACCGAGTTCGCCGGAATAGGAGATCATGTCGCGGTTCAGTTTCAGGTAATACACACGGGGGTTACCCCACATCAGCCAGGCCTGTCCGTCGTCGTCGATCATCACCGTCGGGTCAATATGGTCCCACGAACCATTCTCGAACAGCGGTTTGCCGATGGCATCCTTGAAAGGTCCTGTGGGACTATCCCCCACTGCCACGCCGATGGCCATACCACCTTGCAGTTTGGAGTGGGCGCAGATATACCAATAGAACTTCCCGTCGCGTTCGATGGTCTGCGAGGCCCAGGCACGATCGTCTGCCCAGGAGAAACTCTCCAAGGCGAGGGGTGAACCGTGATCCTGCCAGTTCACCATGTCCTGCGTCGAGTAGACGCGCCACTCCTGCATCCAGAAGAAGTCGGCACCGTCCTCGTCGTGGCCTGTATACACATACATCGTACCGTCGTGTACCATCGGAGCGGGGTCGCTCGTACACCATGTTTGTACAAAGGGGTTCTGCGCGCTGGCAGACAGAGCCGTCGTTAAGGTAGCGGCTATAATTACATTTTTCAGTTTCATCTGCAGATTATGTTAATTTAATTATGGTGGCAAAGGTACAAAATAAAAATGGAATGCACCACGGTTTAACATTATTTATGTAGCGCACTTGACAAAAGAAAATCCCCGGGAGTTGAAAAAAACTCTCGGGGATTTTCTTTACTTTCGCCAGAAGCGGGAGGTAATGTCCTCGAACTCGCCAGTATCGTTCTGGCGGTAGAGCCGCTGGTTGGTGGTGGTGCTCTTCAAGGGGCCGAGGTGCTTGAGGTATGGCCCTACCTTGATGTAGTCGAAGTCGGACTTGTTGACCGCCGAGGTGATGCGCACCCGTCCGCTGTACCACGCCACCTTGTACTGCGGATGCTCCTCGTGGATATACTGCGCCAGCATGTCCACCCCCTTGGGGTCGCCATCGCCCCCCATGAAGGCGATACACGTGATGTTACGCCCGTACTGATCGATAAAGGCATCGATGGCATCGGTGTTCAGCGGCAGGCCGATATCCTCCCAGAGATAATGGCTGTGACAGCCCGGACAGTGACACGGGCAACCGGAGATATTGATGGCCAGTGTCACCTCGTCGGGTATCTCCTGAAACACGATGCCGGTGTTAACGTATTTCAGCATCATGATCAGTTGGCATGGGCATAGTAACGGCGTGAGGCTTCCTCCTGACGGGCTTGGGAGAAGTTGCTGACACGCTTCAGGTAACCGATGATACGGGTCATGTAGTCCACGTTCTTCGAGTGACAGTTCGGACACTCATGCAGGTAACGCTTGTCGATATGACCACACTCGTTGCAGACGGTGTTGGGGATGTTGAACGTGAAGTAGTTGCAACCCTCCTTGGCAGCGACCTTCAACAACTGGGCATACTGCTCCTTCGACAGGTGCTCTTCGAGGTTCATGTGCAGGGCAGAGCCACCCGTCAGGTGCTCGATATAGGGCGCACCGTGCAGTTTGAACTTGTCGATGATGGTCAGCGAGTCGTCCTCGACGACATAGAAGTACGAGTTGTAGCAGTCGCGTGGCACGAAGTAGCCGTCCTCACGATCCCACTTGGCGTGCTTCACACCGACGTTCTCGGCAGGGATCATCTCGCAGTTGAACATCACGTCCTTCGTGCGGTATTTCTTGTTGTACTTCTCGATGAGTCCGAGGATGCCCTGTACGAAGTGCAGGTAGTCGTCGTTAGGCGTGATCTTCAGCCCCATGAACTCCGCAGCCTCCACGAGTCCGTTGATACCGATGGTGAGGTACTGGCGCCCGATGTTGATATAGCCAGCATCGAAGAGGGGCAGCATGCCTCGGCTCTGCAGTTCTTTCAGGTTCTCGTTGTAGGCCAGTTGCACCTTGTGGCAGAGGTCGATGACGCCACTGAGATACTCCAGATAGTCCATCTTGTGATTCACAGCATACTGGATGCAGCGGTTCAGGTTGATGGTGAGCACGGACTTAGAACCTGTGCTGACACCACCGGCACCGAGGGTATAGGAGAATCCATTATCGGTGATCTCGTTGCGCAGACGGCAACAAGAACTCAGCGAGTCGGCATTATCGCTCATATAGGTGAAGAACGAGTGGCCCTCGCTGTACATCTCTGCCGTGAAGTCACCCCACTCCTTGTCCTTGCACTCACCGTTCTCGTCGACGAGCAGTGCCATCGTCTCCACGGGGAAGGTAAGCATGGTCTTGGTACGCTCCTTATTGAACCACTTCATGAAGCGCTTCTGCAACCAGGAGAGTCCCTCCCAGTCGGGCTTCGAGCCGTCGGGGAAGTAGAACTCGCCGAAGATGCTCTCGAAATAGTACTTGTCGTAATAAGCCACGTTCCAGAACACGGCCTGATAGTTACGGGCACCGGTGGGTTGGTTGAGGGTGTAGACGATCTGCTCGAAGTAGTCGGTGATGACCTTGTCGATGGTACGCTTCTTCAGCGAGAGGTCGGCCTGCTCGTCAGCACGCTTCCAGTAGTCCAGACCATATTCCTTGCCGATGAAGTAGTTCATGTACATCAGGAACTCTGGTGTGGCACAGGCACCGCTCAGCATCGAGCTGACCATGAACACCATGTTGACGAAACCGCCAGCAAACGACTTCAGGTTGGTTGGTGCCGTTGAGTTACCACCGATGTCCACTGTACCGTTGATGAGCCAGGGGTACATCGTGATGGAGGCACAATAGTTGGCTAGACTCGTCTCATCGTTCTTATATATAAAATGGTGTGTCAGCTTGTCAATATATTCATCGGCGAGCTGCTTACCGTACATCTTTTTGATACGGTCAGTCAACAGACGGCGATTCAGACGGATAAAGTTCGACTTGGGCAACTCGCCGATAAGGGTGGCAATGTTCTTGTGTTCCACGTTGGCGTTGGCGTCATACTTCGAACCCGTGGCGGCATTCACGGAGTCAGTGTACTCCGAGAGGAACATCATCTTCTCCAGC
>JAGCRH010000124.1 GCA_017964785.1 Prevotella sp. | reverse complement strand
ATGATAGATGCAGGAACCTGCTACCAGGAGGGTAACAAGGAGGTTCTTCTCGCTATCAACTTCCAGTATCAGTCAGCATGGTCTTCACAACTCCACCTAACCAACCAATACGGTTTGTTCTTCGGTATCCGTTGTGATGGTAACAACCAGGACGACGATCGTTATCATGTTGGTACTTCTACTTCTGTATATCCATTCAGCACAGGATGGGGTTGCGGTACAGTCGCCACAAACCTTGTTAATGACTGGATGATCATGGAACCAAACGATCCACGACGTGATGCTTCTATCCTTGATATGAGCAAAACCGAACTTGATCCGGGCACATTCTCTGATGCTGTAGAGTTGACGATGTATCACCAGAAGAAGATCACTTCTGTACGTTCATCAGGCGGTACCAAGTACTCTTGGTCTATCGATATGATGGGTTCAGACGGCAATGGTAACTATCAGGCTTCTAACTGTACGCCTTTGACTATCTACCGTTTTGCCGATGTGCTCTTGATGTACGCTGAGTTGGAGAAGGATGTTGCTCCTATAAACCGTGTACGTGCACGTGTCGGATTACCCGCAGCCAATGGCTATACTGAGGAAACTCTCCGCAACGAACGTCGTTGGGAGTTGGCATTCGAGGGTAGCCGTTGGGATGACCTCCGTCGTTGGGGTATCGCAGCAGAGGCACTTTCTAAGCAGAATGGTCAGGTGATGTTTAACCAAGGTCAGAAGGTTAATATGAACTTTGGCAACTATGCCGCTCGTTATAACGCAACCAAGGGCTTCTATCGAATTCCTAAGTCACAGATCGACCTTTCCGGTGGTGAGTACAAGCAGAATGCCGGTTGGGAGGACGATGCTGCTAATCAGTTCGCAGGTTATTAATTCTTAATAGGTAGATAAAAATGAAAAAGATTATATTATTCTTGGCTGTTGTAATCTCTCTCGTATTCACAGCATGTGATCCTACTGAGAAATTTACTGAAAATACGGCTGCAAATTTCACTGGTGAACAGATTGATGCCACTCTTGAACAGGAGGATGGTGACAACCTCGTAAAGGTGACTGTTCACACTGCTGGTACTGCTCAGATCTCTAATGGTAAGCAGACCATCAAGGCAAACTATGCCGACTTGATTATGCGTGAGATGGGTGCTAACACCGTTTACATCAAAGTGATGAATGCGAAGGGTGAGATCGTTGAAAAGCAATATCCTATTACAGTTACTAAGATGACCCATGAACTTCCTGTTCTCGAGACCATCGTTTGGCAGGGTGAGGCTACTGGTGGTAACTGGAGTGGAACGCTTCGTTTCTGCGTAGGTCAGACCAATGAGGGTATTCTTCCATGGCTCCCAGACGATACATACGACTGGATGGTAGGCAAGAAGATGAGCCTCGACATTTCAGCGGCTGATCCAGGTGCAACCGTTCGTGTAACGACTGGTTGGTGGTCTACAAACCTCTTGGACGACATTCCCATCGAGAGTGCACCTTGCAAGATTCAGTTCACCTTTACTCAGGAATTTGCTGATGTTTGTAAGTCTCAGCACTTACTCTTCACTGGTAATGGCAGTTACACGATCACTAAGTTCTACTATGAGTTGTAATACCATATTGGTATAAAATGTATTTGGCTGTGGCAATTTGTCACAGCCAAATTTCATATTAATCATCATGAAAAGAATTGTAGAATATAGCATTTCCTGTTTCGACGGTATTATCGTATATCTTTTCTGGGCAATCCCATTCCGAGGTATGCTTAATTACCACGAGGAGTTTCAGTTATTCCAGACTGATTCTGACTATTTCTTCTCTCATCTGTGCCAGAAAGGCGGGATGGCTGTCTACATTTCTGAATTCTTGGTTCAGTTCTATAATAATTATTGGATCGGAGCCTTGATGCTTGCCTTGGAGTTTGTCCTGATCCAAAGGCTGACCTTAAAGATTCTTGAAAACATCAATAAAGCATGGAGCGACAGGCACAGTTATCTGTTATATCTTGTGTCGCTGGTTCCGATGCTGATAGTGTGGTTTGTTTTGGGCGATATCAATGTCATGCACTCTCTGGTCATAGCAGTCATCATCGCTTTGTCATTGACATATTTATTGATATGCATCATCCATAATAATATATATAGGTGTATTGGAGCCGTATTTGCTGTCGCTGCCTATATCTGGTTGGCAGGTGCCCATCATTATCGCATTCCATCCATGATATTAGACCTTTCCAACATCTATAATCCAAAAACCATCGAACTACTTGATTATGATCTGCTGGTGAGAGCCAACCGCTGGGAGCAGGTAATCCGGAAAGCCGAAAAACAGCAACCAGACTTACCACAGAGCGTTTGTGCCACAAACCTCGCTCTGGGAATGACCAATCAGATGGGCCATCGTGCTGGCGAGTTCTTCCAGAATGGTCCCGAAGGTCTTTTCCCCCCATTCAGGAAAGACCCGTTCTCGACACTCACTACTGCAGAAGTGTATTTCCAGTTGGGATTGATCAACACCGCTCAGCGTTATTATTTCGAAGCCATGGAGGCTGCCCCAAATTATAAAAAGAGTTGTCGATGTATCAGACGTCTGGCTGAGACAAATTTGATCAATGGTCAGTACGGCGTGGCACGAAAGTATCTTCATATCCTGGAAAAGACTCATGTCTATAAGAAATGGGCGCAACGTACCCTGTCAATGATAGACGACGGGGAACAGTCTATAATAAAACACCCTTTGTATGGTCGTCTTCGTCGCATGAAATTGAACGAGGACTTTCTGTACAGTGATCAGGAGATGGACAAGGTTTGTGGACGTCTGCTTCTGCAAGATCATGAGGACAAAGGCGAAATCAATGTCTTAGCGATGCAGTATATGCTTCTCTACCCGTTGTTAGAAAACAATTACGATAAGTTCGTACAATATATGCATCTAGTCAGAAATGAGGTGCCATATACTCAGGAATTTGCTTCTTTTGAAAAGTATCTGCGCAAACAATAAAACTGGTTGAAATGAAAATATTCCTCACCTTTCTCACAATCACTTTATGTATTTTCTTCTCTGCTTGCACGAGCACACCTGAGAATGTGACCAAGACAGATCAGTTGCCTCCGATCTTTCCAGATTATACGGAGGTGACTATTCCTGTGGGGATCGCTCCGCTCAACTTTAATGTGATTGGTGAAGTGAATAGGGTTGATGTCATTATCAAAGGTAGTAAGGGAGGTGAAGTTCATACCAATGGTACATGGGCAGCATTCGATGTAGAAGACTGGCACAGAATTGTGTCTGCCAATAGAGGCGGAAAACTGACGGTGACAGTTTGTGCCAAAATTGATGGAAAATGGATCGGGTATAAAGATTTCGACATGTATGTCAGCACTTATGACCTCGATGAGTGGGGATTGACTTACCGTCGAATTGCTCCCGGTTATGAGGTCTATAGCCAAATGGGAATATATCAACGAGACCTGAATTCATTCGATGAATATACAATCATTGACAATTCTGAGGTCTATGGCATGTGTATCAATTGCCACACATCGAATCGTACTCATCCCGATCAGTTTGTATTCCATGTACGAGGTGATCATGGGGCCACGATGGTGCAACAATCTGGCCAAAGGGAGTGGCTGGAGGCCACAAACGACGTATTAGGCGGTTCTATGGTATATCCTTATTGGCATCCATCAGGGCAGTATTGTGCGTTCTCGACCAACCAAACAAGGCAAGGTTTTCATGTCACCGATCCGAACCGCATTGAGGTCTTCGATATCTCCTCTGATGTATTTGTCTACAATCCGACCACCCATGAGATTATTTCCGACTCATTGCTCTCTACCAAGGAATGGTCTGAGAATTGTCCCGTATTCTCACCCGATGGCAGAAAACTCTACTTCATCACCTGCTTCCAGCAATCCTATCCCATGCACTACAAAGATGAGCAATACAATCTTTGCAGCATCGATTTCAACCCCGAGAGCGGCACTTTTGGCCAGAAGGTTGATACGCTGTTCAATGCCGTAGCCATAGACAAGAGTCTTACTTGGCCAAAGCCCTCATACGATGGCAGATTTCTGATGTTCACACTCCTTGATTACGGTTATTTCAGTATCTGGCACAGAGAGGCGGAACAATGGTTAATCGACTTAGAGACTAGTGAGGCTCATCCTATTGACGAGATTAATAGCAATGAGGCTGACAGTTATCATAACTGGAGTGCCAATAGTCGTTGGGTGGTCTTCACCTCACGACGAACCAATGGTCTCTATTCCCAATTGTTTCTGGCATCAATCGATGAAAATGGCCACGCCACCAAACCATTCCTTCTGCCACAAGAGAACCCTCTGAAGTATTACGATGAGACATTGTACTCATTCAATACGCCTGACTTCACAAAAGACAAGGTTGACTTCGAAAGTTCTGCTGCTTACCGCGAAATAGAAAATGAAAAAAGAATTGAAACAAAGTTGAAATGAGATACGGAAATGTAACACTTTCTGGTTAACTATTCTGCGCAACGCGTTGTGTCTATTTTTTAATACTCAGATATTGCTCAACTCATTCAAAATGACTAATTTTGTACCAAATTCAACCAACTTGGTCAACCAATCTCAAGGACATTCATGGTTGGAAGGATAAAAACGAAGTACTAACAGAGTAAACTGAATCATTATGGAAGGACCTACATTTAGGTTAATTAGTTAGATAGTTGTCAATCAATTGCTTGGCAGCCTTAAGGGTGCTACGTCGGGAGATGTGGCACCCTTTTGCATACATTCCCGCAATTCCTCTTCATGACTTTCTTTTTCGTTTTTACGCTAAAAATTCAAGTTTTCACGTTTTTTTTACGTAACTTTGCAGCGTTATTGATAGAATTGTATGCAGAAAGACTTAGAAATGATTTCGAAACGATACGTGTGGCTCGGCATCATCGGGGCACTGATTATGGTCTATCCGAATCTGATATACATCCCATGGCACATGGAATGGCCCTGCGTACAAGAGAATCTTTGGTTGTACTGGAGTTTCCACGTGTTCCGTTTCTGCTATTTCTTCCTGTTTTTTATACTGATCTATCATCTGAACACAGTGAAGGCATGGAGTTTAGGGAAACGATTGGTTTACGGACTCGGTGCATCGGTGGTGGCCTACGGCTTGTTTGCACTGATCAGTAACTCGCTATCGGACTACGGTGTGTACGACAGAATCAGCACGACGCTCATATTGAAGTTTGTAGCCCTTTTCGGACTCGGTGCATCGACTGGTCACATCTCGTTGCTGAAAGAAGAACAAACCCGCATGGCAACAGAGGTAGAGCAATTGCGTTCAGAAAACCTGCAGAGCCAGTATGCCGCACTGGCAGGGCAGATTAATCCACACTTCTTCTTCAACTCACTGAGCGGCATCGCCTCCCTGGTAAGAGGTGGTGACAATAAACGCACGCTGGATTACATCGACGAACTGTCGGACGTGTTCCGCTACACCCTGCAGAGCAGCGACAAGGGGATGGTACCCCTGAACGATGAACTGGCTTTCACAGAATCGTTCCGCTATGTGCTCGAGGTACGCTATGCCGGCAAGTTGACATTCGACATTCAAATAGACAACCAACAGAGAACTAAATATATGCTCCCCGTGCTCACTCTGTTGCCGATTATAGAAAATGTCATCGTACACAATTGTATTGACTCAGCCCATTCCATGAAACTCTCAATCGGCATCAACGAGCACGGGGAACTTGTTGTTAGCAACCCCATCTATCCCAAACAACAACCGCCAGTGACCAACGGAATCGGCCTGAAGAATCTGGCCAACCGTCTGCGCCTCATGTCTGGTCGTGAGTTGAGAGTTGAGAATGACGGCCATCGTTTCACCGTGTATATTCCGATGAAGAATTAGAAAGGTAAAAAAACAGAAGATGAAAGTACTGATAGTAGAAGACGAAACTTCAAGTTACCAGAATCTCCTGAGTATCATCAAAGAGGTGGCACCCGACACGGAAGTGGTAGGCAATACGGAGAGCGTGACTGAAACTGTACGCTGGCTCAACGAGCATCAGCAGCCAGACCTCATCTTCATGGACATCCACCTGAGTGATGACTCTGCCTTCGCCATCTTTAGCCAGATGGAGGTTAAGGTTCCTATTGTCTTTACCACCGCTTACGATGAGTATGCCCTCGACGCCTTCCATGTGAACAGTATCGAATATTTATTGAAACCCATCAAGGCCAAAGATGTGCGGCGTGCCATCGAAAAATTCCACATACTTAGCAAAATAGACCTTACCGCATATCTTGGCCGCATGGGCTCGCTAGTACCGGAAAACCGCTGGCAGACCCGCCTGCTCATTCCACATAAGGATATGTTGGTTCCCGTTGCCGTAACTGACATCTCCTATATCTACTCTACGGAAAAAGCCACTACTGTCTGCCTGAACAATGGTGACAGTCTGCTTTACTCCAAATCGCTCGAGGCCATTCTTTCGACGCTAAACCCTCATCTGTTCTTCCGAGCCAACAAGCAGTTTGCCGTCTGTCGCGACAGCGTCAAGAAGATTACCGTCTGGTACGATAGCCGCCTATTGATTACGCTGAACGTAGACACCCCCGAACGCCTCTTTGTCAGTAAGAACCGGGCTGCCGAGTTTAAGCAGTGGATGACGGAAGGATAATGTAAAAAATGAAATTATGATAAAAATAGAAAATATGAAAAGACTATTATCAGTTATTATTACCACGACTTTCTTCGCTGGGGTATCGGCGCAGGATCTGAAACTCAATGACCTGGAGTATTTCGAGCGCCAGGGTGTGAATTTGCTGGTGTTCAGCAACAGTTTTAACGGCGGTTTCAATGACGAGAAGAACTCGGGTATTGAAATCATTCATCATGGTGTGCGTACCGTACAGGGCGGAGCCGTCCGCCTGAACAATACGCCAGAACAATGGGACCTTGTGCCGAAGATGACCAACCGAAAGGTGGATCGTGAGAACGGCAGTATTGAAGTAGCCATGCGTTACGATGACTACGACTTCGACAGCCGTGTCATCGTCACAGCCAAGGGCAAGGCCGTGGAGATTGCCGTCTATTTGGACAAGCCTGTGCCTGAGAAACTGGCTGGCGAGGCAGGCTTTAACATCGAGTTCCTGCCCTCGCAGTACTGGCTGAAAACTTTCGTGATGGACGGTCGTTTGGGTCGTCTGCCCCGTTATGCCACCAGTCAGACCATCACCCGTCCCAACAGCGAAAAACCTCGTCAGTTCAAAGGCTTTAAGACCTACGACGACAGGGGAACAGACCGTTTCATCGACCCGCTTCCCATCGAGACAGGCCATAGCATCATCATGGCTTCCGACAGTCCAGAACGCATGATCCGCATCAGCAGCGATGATGCCGAGTTGAAACTCTACGACGGAAGAATGCTGGCACAGAACGGCTGGTTTGTGCTGCGCAGTGTATTGCCCAAGGGAAAGACAGGCAAGGTGGTTACCTGGACTGTAGAGCCACACGCCATCCCCAACTGGATCCGTGAACCGAACATCGGATTTTCACAAGTAGGTTATATCCCTGAACAGCCAAAGGTGGCTGTCATCGAACTCGACAAGCATGACACGCCACAGGCTACTGCCTCGCTGATGCGTATGAATACAGACGGTACGACAGAAGAGGCCTATAAAGGAAACATCCAGTCGTGGGGGCCTTACTTCAAATACAACTATGTGAAATTCGATTTCTCATCCGTGAAGCAGCCAGGGGTCTATTATATCCAATACGGCAATACAAAGACAAATGACTTCCTCATCGACGAGCACGTCTATGACAAGATCACCGATGCCACCACCGATGTATGGGTGCCCATCCACATGAACCACATGTATGTGAACGAGGGCTACCGCACTTGGCATGGCGAGCCGTTTAAGGAGGGTTACTTACAGGCACCGCCCAGCGACCACTTCGACCTGCACCGCCAGGGAGCACAGACCGACACGAAGTACAAACCCTACGAACTCATTCCCGGTCTGAATATCGGCGGATTCTTTGATGCCGGCGACTTCGATATCGAGACGGGTTCGAACATCGGTGTGGTGCAGAACTTCATCCGCACCTGGGAACTCTTCAAGCCTCAGCGCGACGAGACGTTCGTCAGTCAGAAGCAGCGCTATGTAGACCTGCACCGTCCCGACGGCACACCAGACATCCTGCAGTTTATCGAACACGGCACGCTGAACCTCGTGGCACAGGCTGAGCAGATCGGGCACATGGCCTCTACCCTTTCCAACTCCGTTCTCGACAACTACCACCACCTGGGCGATGCAGCCAGCATCACCGACGGTCTGCACTACGATCCATCGCTGAAGCCCTACGAGGTATCTGCCGACGGCAAGCGCAGCGGTACACCCGACGATATGTGGGCCTTCACCACCCGCAACCCCAGCCTCGACTTCCAGGCCGCCACGATGTTTGCCGCTGCCAGCCGAGCCCTCACTGGGTACAACGACGATCTGGCCCAGCGTGCCCTCACCCAGTCGAAGCGACTGATGCAGGAGGCTACCGAACTGATGAACCAGCGCCGTGGTCCCCGTGCCAACGCCCAGCAGGACCGTCGTAACAATCGGGGCGACTTGGCAACTAATCTGCAACTCTTTGCCGCGACCAAGGAACAGCAGTACCGCGACAACTACGAACAGCAGATATGGCCTGCACTCGACCGCAACGTCTCCAACACGATGCAGACTGCCCTTGATGCCATACCCTATATGGATGAGGCCTACAAACAGAAACTCCGTCCCTACGTGGAGAAATATGAGGCCTATATCAAGGGCTTCGACACGCAGAACCCATACGGCGTACCCATCGGACTGGGCAACTGGGCCGGTGTGAATGCCGTCCTGAACTTCGGCATCACCGTGAACTACGCCCACATCTACTATCCCGACATTGTGAGCAAGGATGAGGTCTACCGTGTCAGCAACTGGCTCTACGGCTGTCATCCCTACCACAACTACTCCTTCGTAGCCGTTGTAGGTGCCACTCGTCCAAAGCAGGTGTTCTACGGTAACAACCGTGCCGACTTCTCTGCCATCCCAGGCAACGTGGCCCCCGGTCTGCTGTTCCGCAAGCCCGACCACTTCGAGAACTACGATGACTGGCCCTTCCTTTGGGGACAGAACGAAGGCACCATCGCCGGCAATACCCAGTATATCATCTTCGGCTCAGCCTTGAAGAATATCGTAGCAGAGAAGTAGAGCACCTATGACACCATTGCAGAAGATACGCACATCGTTTTCCACACAACTCTCGTTGTGGGTGGCCGGTTTCGTGCTCGTCATCAGTGCGGTTGTTATCATTCTGCTGACGCGGTTCTCAGAAGATGTCATCCGCGACGAGACCATCGACACGACATTGCAGGCACTGGAGAACACGGCACTGAGGATAGACAATACGCTGCGGCAGCAGGAGATAACGGCACGGCTGGAAAACCAGCGGCTGCGGGTGAACCGCTCACGGATTGAGCGGCTCATCGAGGAGAGCGGCTCGTTGGAACAGTTGCGGCAGTCGCTGCCCAACGCACAACTCTTTGTGACGCGACGGGACAGCAGCCAACTGGACCTCTTCATCACAGGCGGCGAGAGAAGTTACCGACAGTTGATGTACGACGAGAACGAGGTCTACATCTTCTCGCAGCCGTTGGGCGAGCGTCAGTTCTGCATTGCGGCGGTGTGCCCTGCGGACGATATATACAGCAGGTACTCCCGCATGCATCAAGTACTGTTGGTATGGGGCATCGGCGGCATACTGGTGCTACTCGTTGTGCTCTACATTATTATTGCGCGCCACCTCCGGCCACTGCACCAGTTGGCCGACGCAGCACAGAGCATCGCCGGTGGGAACTTGGACACGCCGATTCCTGACTCGCACCACGAACATGAGACAGGACGCTTGCAGTCGAATTTGAGGAAGATGCAGCGTTCGCTGAGAGCCTATATGGAAGAGATGCAGCAAAAGCAGACGACACTGAGCCGCCAGAATGCCGAACTGCAAGCGGCCTATGGTGAAGCGCAGGCATACGAGACGATGAAGGCGACATTCCTGACCGAGATGACCACCAAGATGGCAGCACCGGTGGAGCAGGTATGCCACAGCACCGAAGACATCTGCCGCGACTACGCGACACTCTCGAAGGCCGATATGACCGCCCTGCAAACGGACATCATGGACGGTACCAATACCATCGTGGAATTGTTGGACCAACTCATCTTAGAACCCGCCGAAACATGAACAGACTCATCCAATACATCCGGCGGCGACTCTCGCTCCGCCTCGGCCTCGTCATCGTGCTCGTCATCACGGTGGCCTTTGCGCTGCTCTTCGGCTACCTTTTCTACCGGAGCAAAAGTTATGTCCAGCGCGCCGCCATCGACCGCGCCACGCAACTGCTCAACAATACAGTAGAGCGCATCAACGGCATCATGGACGAGACGGAGACCGTGACCAACTACATGGCTGTCACCACCACACGCCACCTCCACCCCGACTCCTTACTCGTCTTCACACGCCGCACCATCGAGGATAATCCATTCCTCACAGGCTTTGCCATCTCGATGGAACCGAATTACTTCCCAGAGAAGGGGCGGTATTACTCAGCCTACTCGCTGCGATACAGGCCGGACGATGCCGACAGCACCGCCATCGACAGCATCACCACTGTACGCGAGGGACCGTTCGAATACTTCGATGCCGTGTGGTACAAGACCCCACGGACACTCGGCAAGGCCTGTTGGGTGGATGCCTACGATGACTATAACGAGGGCACGCTCTCATCGCCAGACTACCTGACATCCTATTGCTGTCCCATGCGTGACGCCAACGGCCGCTACATAGGCTCCATCACCGCCAGCCTCACGCTGAAATGGCTCTCCGAGGCCTGTTCCGCCTTGAAACCCTATCCGAACTCGTCGGCCATCATGGTCGACCGTAACGGCACCTATATCGTCCACCCCGACACGGCGAAACTATTCAGTGAGTCCATCTTCACAGATGCCGCCCCAGAGGTCCGACGCCAAATCGAGATGATGGGAAAGTCCATGATATCTGGGAATAGCGGCATGATAGAGACTATCGTCGACGGCAACGATGCTTTCATCTTCTACCGTCCGCTACAACGCAACGGTTGGAGCATTGCCATCGTCTGTCCTGAGAGCGATGTCTACGCCCGCTACGATCACATGATCATCATTGTGTGGGTCATCATCGCCATCGGACTCATGCTGCTCATGCTCTTCTGTTACCAGACCGTGCGCCGAGCCGCACAGCCGTTGAGCCAACTCGACCACGCCGTCCGACGTATCGCCGACGGCCATTTCGATGAGCCCCTTCCCGAGAGTTCGCGCCGCGATAGCGTGGGTCGCCTCACCAACAGTTTCAGCCGCATGCAACAGTCGCTTGCCGAAAGTGTTGCCGACATCCAGCGCGTCAACGACGAACTGCAACAGCAGAACGACGAACTCGCCACCGCCTATCAACTCAAACTGGAGACCAACCGCAAGAAGACACTCTTCATCCGCGACATGTACCACGAGATACGGACACCGCTGAACATCATCAACGGTTTTACACAGGTGCTCTCCGGGATGTTCCACGAGATACCCGACAATGAATTGACGGACATCACCGCCCGCATGAGGTCGAGTGCCGAGGCCATCAGCCACCTCACCCGGATGCTGGCAGCCTCTGTCACGACGAGTACCACACCGTCAACCCGCACTTCATCATCACATCGCAAAAATAAAAAATAATACATACATATGCGACATCTTACATTATTATTAGCCCTCTGGCTGCTGGCAGCAACCGGCGTACAGGCCCAGGAGGAAAACGAAGAAAACAGACGACTCACCATCAGTGGACAACTGCTCGATTCCGACCAGAAGGAACCGATGATACAGGCCACCGTCCAGTTATTCACCGCCACGGACAGCACGTTTGTGGGTGGAACAGTCAGCGACATCAAGGGAAACTTCATCATCGAGGCCCCGTCCAACGGCACCTACCGCCTGAAGATATCTTCCGTTGGCTATCAGAGTATTGAGCGCGAGGTCATCCTCCGACGCTACCAGAACCAGGAACTGGGACGATTGCTCATGTCACCCGAGAGCATCATGCTGAAGGAGGCCGTCGTCACGGGACGTGCGGCACAGGTCGTGGTGCGCAAGGACACCCTCGTGTTTAATCCCGAAGCCATCCGCACACCCGAGGGCTCCGCCATCGAGGAACTCATCAAGCGTATGCCCGGCGCAGAGGTCGACGAGGACGGCAACATCACCATCAACGGCAAGGAAGTGAAGAAGATCCTGCTCGACGGCAAGGAATTCATGCTGGGCGACATCGAGACGGCCATCAAGAACCTGCCCATCAACATCATCCAGAACGTGAAGTTCTACGACCAGTCGAGCGACCAGGCCCGTATCACCGGCATCGAGGACGGCGAGAAGGAGACCGTGCTCGACTTCACGGTGAAGAAAGGCATGAACCACGGCTACATGACCAACCTCGACATTGCCGGCGGCACGCAGCATCGCTACGCCTCACGCGGCATGGGAAGCAGTTTTACCGACAATACCCGCATCATGCTGATGGGCAACATGAACAATAAGGAGGAGAATGCCGGCTGGTGGAACAACCGCGGCCTAAACGCCCGTAAGATGGCCGGCATGAACCTGAACTACGACGACGGCAAGAAGGTGAAGGCCGACCTGAGCATCCGCTATAACCACCGCGACGGCGACAACGCCAACGAGAATACCAGCGAGAATTTCTACAGCCAGGACTACCGCACCTTCTCGAACAGCAACTCGCATAACTACACACGCAGCAACAACTGGAACGGTAACATGCGTTTCGAGTGGAAGCCCGACACGCTGACCACCATCCTGATGCGCGCCAACGGCAGTTACGGCACGAACGACGGCAGACAGACCTCTGTCTCGGCCACCTTCTCCGACGACCCCTACCTCTACGTCATCGACCCACTCAGCGACGAGGGCATCGCCGATATGTATAGCCGTAACATCGCCGTGAACCACAACGGTCAGGCCAGCCTCTCCTACGGCAAGAACAAGAATGCCTGGGGTATGCTGCAACTGTTCCGCCGCCTGAACCCGAAGGGCCGCAATATTACCGTCCGCTTCGAAGGCAGCATGGGCGACAGCCAGCAGGAGAACACCTCGAACAACGAAGTGCAACTGTTCCAAGTGAAGAACCAGGCCGGACAGGACTCCACCTACTTCACCGCCCGCTACAACACCACGCCTGGCGACAACAGCGGCTACGTGGTGAGCACCACCTACAGTGAGCCCCTCTGGAAAGGCGCACACCTGCAGGCCAGTTATGAACTCAGGTACAATCAGAACAAGAGCGACCGCCAGACCTATGACTTCAGTCACATGGCGCAGAACCCCTTCACCGGCATCACACCCGTCTATCGCGAGTGGGATCCCTGGCTCGGCACGTTCAACGGAGATATCGCCCCCTACCTCGACAAGAGCCTCAGCCGCTACTCCGAATACAAGAACTACACCCATAACATCCGCCTGATGCTGCGCTACTACCAGGAGAAGTACGAATACAACGTCGGCATCTTCGTGCAGCCGCAGCACTCCAATTTCATCCAGGACTACCGCAACCGCTACGTGGACACCATCCGCAACGTGACGAACATCACGCCGACGCTCGACTTCCGCTACAAGTTCACCGACCAGCACTCCATCCGTGTGCAGTACCGTGGCGACACCCGGCAGCCCGACATCACGCAGTTGCTCGATATCCGAGACGACTCCAACCCGCTCTACATCACAGAGGGTAACCCCGGACTGAAGCCGCAATTCACCAACTCGCTCAACGTCTATTACAACAACTACATCCAGCGCTACAAGCGCTCGATCGTGGTCTATGCCAACTACCGCAACATCCGCAACTCCATCTCGAACCTCGTGCGCTACGACCCCGAGACCGGCGGAAGCATCTCGCGGCCTGAGAACATCAACGGCAACTGGAACATCAACAGCGGCATCACCTTCAACACCGCCATCGACACCACCGCCCACTGGAACATCGGCACCGACACCCGCGTGCGCTATAACAACTACGTGAGTTATGTGGCACAGCAGAAGGCCGACGCCGCCAAGAACACCACGCGCTCCACCAACCTCAGCGAGCGCCTGAACCTGAGTTATCGCAACGACTGGATAGAGGTGACGCTCGACGGCTGGTGCAACTACCAGCATTCGCGCAACGAACTGCAGCCCACAGCCGACCTCGACACGTGGCAGTTCAACTACGGCGGACAGGTCATCTTCCGGGCCCCCTTCGGTCTGGAAATCAGCACCAACATCCACGAGAACTCACGGCGAGGCTACAACGACCCGTCGTCGAACACCAACGAGCTGATCTGGAACGGACAGATCTCCCAGACCTTCCTCAAGAGCAAGACGCTCGTCGTGGCCCTCAACTTCTACGACCTCCTGGGAGAACAGAGCAACTATAACCGCTGGGTGGGCGCTACGGGCCGCAGCGACACCCGCTACAACGGTATCAACTCGTACGCCATGCTCCACGTGCGCTACCGCCTGAACATGTTCGGCGGCAAGGTCGACACCGAAGGCCGCTACGACAAGACCTGGGGCAACGGCGGCGGTGGTAACCGCAACAACAACCGTGGTGGACAGGGTGGCTTCGGCGGTGCCGGCGGCAACCGCAACCAGCGCCGATAAAAACGAATACACATAAAGACTATACCAGATGAGAAAGACCATTCTTATGACACTGTGCGCACTGAGCGCCAGTATGACACAAGCAGAGACAGCCGACTCGCTGGCACTGCAAGAAGTTGTCGTAACAGGCACGCGTCACGCCACCGATGTGCGTCACCTGCCGATGACGGTGACGGTCGTGGGTCGTGACCTGCTGACAGCCGAGCACCAGCCAAGCGTATTGCCGACGGTGATGCGTGAGGTGCCGGGACTCTTTGTAACATCCCGGGCCATGATGGGCTACGGCGTCAGCGGCGGCGCAGCCGGCGGCATCAACCTGCGTGGCATCACAGGCGGTGCGGGCCAGTTGATGGTGCTCATCGACGGGCACCCGCAATATCAGGGCATCTACGGCCACCCCATCAGCGACAGTTACCAGACCCTGATGGCAGAACGTGTGGAGGTACTGCGCGGCCCGGCGAGCGTGCTCTATGGCTCGAACGCGATGGGCGGTGTGCTGAACATCGTCACCCGCCAGGCCAGGCAGGACGGCGTCAATACCAGCATCAACCTCGGTGCAGGCAGTTACGGCACCGTTCAGGCAGAGGCCTCGAACCAGATACGCAGCGGCCATTTCAGTAGCACCATTGCCGCACAGTACGGCCGCACCGACAACCACCGGCCCCGCATGGGCTTTGAGCAGTATGGCGGCTATCTGAAACTGGGCTACGACCTGAGCGACCACTGGAACGCCTACATCGATGCCAACGTGACACGCTTCAACGCCTCCTACCCCGGCACCGAGAGCAGCCCGCTCTACGATGCCGACCAGTGGATCACCCGCGGCGTGGTCTCTGCCGCCATCGAGAACCACTACGGCATGACCAGCGGTGCCCTCTCTGTCTATTCCAATTTCGGACGGCACAAGATCGACGACGGTACCGCCGACCCCTCCAAGCCCACACAGCGCTACTTCCGCTCGAAAGATGCACTGACAGGCATCTCCTGGTATCAGAGCGCACAACTCTTTGAGGGCAACCGCGTGACCGTGGGCGTGGACTACATGCACATCTACGGCAACGCCTACTACACCTCGAAGGCCACAGGCGAAATCCTCGACACACCCAACAAGCAGAGCGGTAAGTCGTACCGCAACGAGATTGCGGGCTACGTCGACTTCCGTCAGGACCTCACGGAATGGCTCACCATCGATGCCGGCATCCGCCTCGACCATCACTCCATCAGCGGTACGGAGTGGGTGCCGCAGGGCGGTATCGTCGTCCGTCCCATCGAGACGGGCGAGATCAAGGCGATGGCCAGCAAGGGCTTCCGCAATCCCACGATGCGCGAGATGTATCTCTACCCGCCCTCGAACACCGACTTGGAACCAGAACGCCTCAGGAACTACGAACTGTCGTGGAGGCATCGCCTGAACGGTGGCTTCGTCTATGGCCTCAACGCGTTCTACCTGAAAGGCGACAACATGATCCAGACGCAGCAGGTGGACGGCAAGCCACGCAATGTGAACACCGGCGAGATTGAGAACTGGGGCATCGAGGGAGAAATCAAATACCCCGTCCGTCACTACCTCGACATCCGCGCCAACGGCTCTTTCCTCCACATGAAGAACAAGATCGTGGGTGCCCCTGAGGGCATGGGCTACATCGGCATCGACTACCATGAGGGCAAATGGCTGGCCAGCCTCGGACTTCAGGAATTCATGAACCTCTACATCGCTGTGGGTGCCAACGAGACGAAGGAGGACGCCTGGCTGTTGAACGCCAGCGTCACATACATCCTTGTCGGGGATCAGCAGTCCCCGACCCTGAGCCTTTGGGCCCGCGGCGAGAACCTCCTGGCCCAGAAGTACGAAATCAACCTGGGCTACCCCATGCCCCGCGCCACATTCATGGCAGGAATAAACATCAATTTCTAAATAATGCATCATTATGGAAGCAACAGCAAGACTTTACACATTGAATTATGACGAGGCAAAGACCTATCTCTGGGCGACGGTGTTCGTGGCCTGCAACCTGGTGCTGCCTCAGTTGTTCCACCTCATCCCGCAGGGCGGTGTCATCTTCGCCCCCCTGTCGCTGGTCATCCTCGCCGGGGCCTACAAGTTCGGCTGGAAGGTCGGTCTCCTGGCCGCCCTCGCCTCGCCCCTGGTGAACCATCTGCTCACGGGCCTGCCCGCCATGGCGACGATGACGATGATGATGGTCAAACTCTCCATCCTCGCCCTGGTGGCCGGTCTGGCCGCCCAGCGCTTCAAAACCGTCACCCTACCGATACTCGTCGGCGTGGTGCTCACGAGCCTCGCCCTCGGTGCCCTCGTTGAACTCATCCTCACCGGTGCCATCGCCTCGGTCATTGCCGACGTCACCATCGGCTGGCCCGGCCTCATCCTGCAAGTGGTGGGCACGTGGCTCATCCTGAACATCCACCGCTTCACTGGCAAGGGAGCCATGCTCCTCGCCGCCGCCACAATGCTGTCGCTCGGGGCCTGCGCCCAGAAGAGCGAGAAGGCACAGGAGGATGCCACCGCAGGCCCGTCGTTCGACGAGGTGCTGACCTCGCGCCGCAGCGTGCGCAGTTACGATGCCACGAAGAAGATCACCGAGCAGGAGGTGCGCGAACTGCTCACCGCCACGCAGGAGGCGCCCTCATGGGCCAACCAGGAGCCGACCAAGTACTATGTGGCCATGAGTGCCGAGAAACTCGCCGCCGTGCAGGATCTCGTGGGCGGCAATAAGGACCGCATCAAGGAGGCTCCCGTGCTCATCGTCTCGACCTATGAGCGCGGCAAGTCGGGCTTCTTCCAGGGCAACGCCACCAATGAGGTGGGCGACGGCTGGGGGGCTTACGACAACGGCCTCTCCAACTGCTACCTCATCCTGAAGGCCCGCGCCATGGGCTTCGACACGCTCATCATGGGCATGCGCGATGCCGACGGGCTGCGCAAGGTGTTCGACATCCCCGAGAGCGAGACCATCATGGCCGTCATCTCCCTCGGCTACCGTGCCGGCGAACCTCAGCGTCCTGCGCGCCGTCCGCTCGACGACATCGTGAAGTTCTACTAAGCCAAAGTTACTCGCTTAAATTCGTATGAAACAGATCAGAAGTATCCTATTCGCGGTAGCCGCAATTGTCTTCGGCATCGCAGCCTACGCGCAGAACGCCAAGAGCCCGCTGCTCGCCCACGAGCAGCAGATCGACGGCATCATCAGCAGCATGACCCTCGAAGAGAAGATCGACATGCTGCACGGTAAGAACATGTTCTCCTCGGCAGGAATTCCCCGCCTCGGCATCGCCGACATGGAGTATGCCGACGGCCCCTTCGGCATCCGCGAGGAGATGGAGCCCCACTCATGGAACTCCGCCCACCTGACCACCGACTCGGCCACCTTCTTCCCCACAGGCTCGGCACTCGCCGCCACGTGGAGCACCGAGTGGGCCTACGCCTACGGACGGGGCATGAGCCGTGAGGCCCGGCTGCGCGGCAAGGACATGATACTGGGCCCTGCCATCAACATACAGCGCATCCCCACCGGCGGGCGCACCTACGAATATCTGAGCGAGGACCCGCTGCTGAGCGGTATGCTCGCCGTGGCCTACACCAAAGGCTCGCAGGACGACGGCACAGCCGTCTGCCTGAAGCACTACGCGCTGAACAACCAGGAGGACTATCGCGGGTTCGTGGATGTGCATATCTCCGACCGCGCCATGCACGAGATCTACCTGCGCCCCTTCGAGATGGCCGTGCGCGAGGCCGATGCCTGGGGCGTGATGGCAGCCTACAACAAGGTGAACGGACGCTGGTGCTCGGAGAACGAGCCACTGCTCACCGAGATACTGCGCCGCCAGTGGGTTTTCCCTGGCATGGTAATCAGCGACTGGGGCGGCGTGCACTCCACGGTGGATGCCGTCACGGCGGGTATGAACGTGGAGATGCCCGGCAACCGCTTCTTCGGTCAGGCCTTGCTCGACTCGGTGAAGGCGGGCAAGGTGAGCGAGGACATTATCAATCAACGCGTACGGGAGATTCTCCGCGTGCGACTCGCCGTGAAGCCCATCGACAAGGCGGTGGCCAACACCAAACCCGTGGGCAACGATGAGGAGATGCTGACAGCCTTGGAGGTGGCACGGCGGAGCATCGTGCTGTTGAAGAACGAGCCCATCGTGGGGAAGCACGCCCTGAAAGCGGCGAAGAACCAGCCATGGCCCCTGCTGCCCATCAACCTGACGGAGGTGAAGCGCATCGCCGTCATCGGTGAGAACGCCGTGACGAAGATGGCCCTCGGCGGCGTGGGCGCCGGTGTGAAGACACGCAAGGAGATCACACCCCTCGAAGGCTTGCAGGCCGTGCTCGGCGGCGGGAAGAAGATCACCTACGCCCCGGGCTACAAGAGTTTCGACCGCGACAGCCGCAACAAGCGGCAGAGTCCGCAGCAGTCAGCCGACCCCAAACTGATGGCAGAAGCCGTGAAGGTGGCAAAGGGTGCCGACCTCGTGATCTTCTTCGCCGGTGACAACCGCGAGGTGGAGACCGAAGGCTCCGACCGCAAGAGCATCACCCTGCCCTCGGGACAGGACGAACTGGCCCGCGCCCTCGCCAAGGCGAACCCGAGACTCGTCACCGTCATTGTCGCAGGCGGCCCAGTCGATATCTCCACAGTCGATGCCGTATCGCCCGCCCTCCTCGTGTCGTGGTTCAACGGTTCGATGGGCGGTCTGGCCCTCGCCGAGGTCTTGAACGGCAACGTCGTACCCTCCGGCAAACTGCCGATGTCGTGGCCGAAGAAACTCGAAGATGTGCCGGCCTACGCCACAGGCACCTATCCGCAGAACGTGGCCAACAACAACCAGGGTGACATCTTCGTCGACATCACCCGCAACCGCAGCAATGACCGCCGCCAGCAACTGGTCGCCGACTATGCCGAACAGGATCTCGTGGGCTACCGCTGGTACGACTGTAAGGATGTGGCTCCGGCTTATCCCTTCGGCCACGGACTCTCGTACGCCACGTTCCAGTACAGCGACCTGAAAGTGACACCCACCCTCGACGGCTTTGACGTCAGTTTCAAGATAGCAAACCCCTCACAGTTTGAAGCCGAAGAGGTGGCACAGGTCTATGTATCGCGCCCCATCTCCCGCATCGATCGTCCCGTGAAAGAACTCAAAGGGTTCAGTCGGGTGGCATTGAAGAGAGGCCAAAGCAAGACCGTCACCATCCCCCTGCGCCGCGCTGACCTCTGCCATTGGGACGAGGCTGCCCAGGCCTGGATGTTGGAACCCGGTGAGATGACCGTCCTCGTAGGCGGATCTTCGGCACAATTGCCGTTAAGTCAGGCAACAATCGTCAAATAACTAAAAGCATTATGAAGAAAAGCAGATTACGCAAGATCACTCTCCTTGCAGTAGCCGCATTGCTAGTCCTGCCCGCATCGGGTAAGAACCAGTACAAGAACTTCAAGGTCTCCACCTACATCCGAGCACAGGACATCGCGCGGATGGACGACGACAAGTTCCTGAAAGAGACATGGGAGACCGTCAGTTCACAGGTGGAT
The DNA here is from genome assembly GCA_017964785.1 of Prevotella sp. Lineage (GTDB taxonomy): Bacteria > Bacteroidota > Bacteroidia > Bacteroidales > Bacteroidaceae > Prevotella. The sequence continues at coordinate 16,601 of JAGCRH010000124.1, read as the reverse complement.
CTCGACAAGATATACTTGGAAACCCACCGCGATGCTTTCACCGTGCCGGAGAAAACCATGCAGAAAGTAAAGAAGTTCTTCCTCTCAAAAGGACTTGAGGTGGGCGGTGGCATCACCTATACCCGTTCCGAACCTACCGACTTTGAGACTTATAGTTACGCCCGTCCCATGGAACGGCAGCAGGTGAAGGAAGTGGCAGAATACACAGCAAAACTCTTCGATGACTTCATCCTCGACGACTTCTTCTTCATCGACCTGAAAAACGACGACGAGATTGCGGCCAAAGGCACGAAGAGTTGGACGGAGTACCGTCTGCGCCTGATGGCTGATGCCGGGCGCGAACTGGTAGTGGGACCCGCCAAGAAGGTGAACCCGAAAGTGAAGGTCATCATCAAGTACCCCAACTGGTACGACCACTTCCACGGCCTCGGCTTCAACCTCGAGGAGGAGCCGCTCTATTTTGACGGCATCTGGACAGGTACTGAGACACGTGATCCCGCCTCGGCACAACACCTGCAGAACTACCTGAGTTATAACATCATCCGCTACTTCGACAATATCGCCCCTGGCAAGAACGGTGGCGGATGGGTGGATGCCGGCGGTATCAGCATGAGCATGGACCGCTACGCCGAACAACTCCACCTGACGATGCTCGCCAAAACCCCTGAGATTATCCTCTGGAACTACATGCAACTCAACGATGTGGAGATATTTCCGGAGATGATGCGGGCGAAGTGGCAGGACGACGGTGGCAACAGTTTCCGTTACGACGAGATGGTGAAGCCGTTCCAGAAGGACGGCAAGACCGTCACCCCCACGACGATGGCACGCTTCGCCAGTGTGACACTCCGACAGACCGATGCCCTCGTCGGACAATTGGGCAATCCCATCGGACTCGTCTCCTATAAGCCCTTCCACTCCTCGGGCGAGGACTTCCTGCAAAACTACCTCGGCATGATCGGTCTGCCGATGGATATGCGCCCCGAGTTCCCCACCGACCGCCAGCAGATCCTCCTCACGGAACAGGCTGCCAAGGATCCGCAGATCGTGGAGAAGATCAAGGCACAACTGCGTAAGGGCGGCGACGTGATCATCACCACCGGACTGCTGAAAGCCATCCGGGAAAAGATTGCCGATGTGTGCGAACTCTACTGCGGCGACCTGAAGGCCATCGTCAATGACTTCGGCTATGCAGGTAAGTCTGCAAGGGAGTTTATCATCCCGCAGGTGAAATACTTCACCAACGATGCGTGGGAGGTGGTCAGTGCGGGCCGTCCGCTCACCGGCGGCGTCTCGGGCTATCCCATCCTGTTGCGCGACACCTACTCGAAGGGTATGCTCTTCGTATTGACCATCCCCGACGACTTCGGCAACCTCTATGATTTCCCCATCGGCGCACTCAACATCATCCGCCGTGCCATGAGCAAGGATGTCGGTGCCTACATCGAAGGACCTGCGAAGGTGGCGTTCTTCCCCTACGACAACAAGACGATGGTGGTGGAGAACTTCAACGACGAGGCGGTCATCCTGCACGTAGTTATCAATAACAAGGTGAGCGCCCTGCGCAACCTCCTCACGGGTGAGACTCTCCAACCCGCCGAACTGCCGAAACCCACCTCCACGTGGGGACGTAACCGTTTCTTCGGCTATCCCGACGGTGCAACGGTCTTCGACCTCAAACTACCCGCCCACAGTTATATTGGATTAGGCTATTAAAACATTAATGATATCGAAAATGAAAGATTTTAATTACTATGCACCGACGGAAGTAGTGTTCGGTGAACAATCAGAAGAGCAAGTTGCTCAATTAGTGAAGAAATACGGTGGCACGAAGGTGCTGGTGCATTACGGTGGCCAGAGTGCCGTCAAGTCGGGTCTGCTCGACAAGATCTGCGGACTGCTGCAAGAGGGCGGCATCGCCTTCGTCAAACTCGGCGGTGTGGTGCCTAACCCCCGTCTCTCGCTGGCGCAGAAAGGTATCGACATCTGTCGTAAGGAAGGCATCGATTTCATCCTCGCCATAGGTGGCGGCAGTGTCATCGACTCCGGTAAGTGCATCGCCTACGGTGTGCTTTACGAGGGCGATGTGTGGGACTTCTATCTGGGCAAGGCAACACCGACACAGATGCTGCCCATCGCCTGTGTGCTGACCATCCCCGCTGCCGGTAGTGAGATGAGCGAGTCGTCTGTCATCACCAACGAGGACGGTGATGTGAAACTCGGCTATTCCAACAACCTCTCCCGTCCCAAGTTCGCCATCATGAACCCCCGTCGCACCTTTACCCTGCCCCCTTATCAGACGGCAGCCGGTGTCACCGACATGATGATGCACACGATGGAGCGCTACTTCACGATGGACGACGATATGGATCTGACTACCGACCTCGCCGAAGCCTCGTTGCGCAGCATCAAGAATGCCGTCTTCGCCGTGTTGAAGGATCCTGAGGACTACCGCTACCGTGCCCAGATCATGTGGGGCGGCTCAGTGATGCACAACGATTTGACAGGCTGCGGCGTGGCCAGCGACTGGGCCACCCACCAGTTGGAGCACGAACTCAGTGGTATGTTCGATGTGACCCACGGTGCCGGATTGGCAGCCATCTGGCCCAGTTGGGCGCGCTACGTGATGCACCAGAACCTGAGCCGCTTCGTGCGCTTTGCCGTCAATGTGATGGATGTGCCCAACGACTTCACCGACCCCGAGGCCACCGCAGAGAAAGGTATCGAGGCGATGGAGCGTTTCTACCACGCCATCGGTATGCCTATCAACATCAAGGAACTCATAGGTCGCGACATCACCGATGCCGAGATCAAGGAGATGACCCGCAAGTGCAGTCGTGACTACACCTCCACCTGCGGTGCCCTGAGAGTATTAAATGCCGACGATATGGAAGCCATCTACAAAATAGCAAGAGGATGAAGATATTAATCATTGGTGGAACCGGCACCATCAGCAGTGCCATCACCCGTCAGTTGGCAGAGAGCGATAACGAATTGTGGCTACTCAATCGCGGCACCCGTAAGAGCGAGGTGCCTGCCAGTGTGAAACAAGTCATCGCCAACATCGACGACACAGCCGAAGTACTTCGTCAGATTGGCGACACACAGTTTGATGCCGTCTGCGAGTTCATCGGATTCCTGCCCTCGCAGGTAGAGCGCGACATCCGTCTCTTCCAGGGGCGCACCCGTCAGTACGTCTATATCTCGTCGGCCTCAGCCTACAACAAGCCCGCCGCTAATCATGTCATCAGCGAAGGCACCTCTCTCGCCAATCCCTACTGGGAGTACTCACGCAACAAGATTGCCTGTGAGGAACTGCTGATGAAGGAATACCGTGAGAAGGGCTTCCCCGTGACGATTATCCGTCCCTCGCACACCTACTGCGAACGGGCAGTCCCCCTGAGCGTGCACGGTCTGAAAGGCTCGTGGCAGGTGCTGAAACGTATGATGGAAGGCAAGCCCGTGCTGGTACATGGCGACGGTTTTTCCCTTTGGACTGTCACCTGGAACGAGGACTTCGCCCGTGGCTTCATCGGTCTGTTAGGCAATCCCAAGGCCATCGGCGAGGCCTTCCAGATTATGAGCGATGAGCAGTTGACCTGGAACCAGATCTACGAGTGCACAGGTCGTGCCCTCGGCGTGACACCCAAACTCTACCACGTCGCCTCCGACTTCCTCGCTGCCACTGCTCCGAAGGCGTGGGACTTCACCGGCAACCTCATCGGCGACAAGGCAGCGACCGTTGTCTTCGATTGCAGGAAACTGAAGCGCGCCGTGCCGGGCTTCTGTGCCACCACTCGTTTCGACGAGGGTGTGCGCCGTTGTGTCGCCTATATCCTCGCCCACCCCGAACTCCAGGAGGAAGACCCCGAGTTCGACGCCTGGTGCGAGCGTGTCATCGCGGCGCAGGAAGCGGCCAAAGCCCAGTTCTAAGACAAAAATTCCCTGAAACCCTTTTCCGTTTCAGGGATTTTTTGTAATTTTGTCGCCCGATATGATTGTATGTATTGCAGAGAAACCCAGTGTGGCGAGGGATATCGCACGGATCATCGGGGCGACCACCTCGCACGACGGGTATATGGAAGGTAACGGCTATCAGGTGACGTGGACATTCGGTCACCTGTGTACGTTGAAGGAGCCGGGCGACTACACCCCCGCCTGGAAAGCGTGGGCCCTGACGCAACTGCCGATGGTGCCGCCACGCTTCGGCATCAAACTCATCGATGACAACGGCATCAAGAAACAGTTCTCTATCATCGAACGCCTGATGCAGGCTGCCGATGGCATCGTGAACTGCGGCGACGCCGGACAGGAGGGAGAACTCATCCAGCGGTGGGTGATGCAGAAGGCACAGGCCAAATGTCCCGTGAAGCGTCTCTGGATCTCGTCGATGACCGACGAGGCCATCCGTGAGGGCTTTGCCAACCTGAAGGACCAGCAAGACTACCAGCCCCTTTACCTCGCAGGTCTCTCCCGTGCCATCGGCGACTGGCTGCTCGGTATGAACGCCACCCGTCTCTACACCCTGAAATACGGACAGAACCGTCAGGTGCTCTCCATCGGTCGTGTACAGACCCCCACCCTCGCCCTCATCGTCAACCGCCAGAAGGAGATCGAGAACTTCAAGCCTGAGCCCTATTGGGTACTGGCGACGGAGTATCGCGACACCATCTTCACCGCTACAAAGGGAAAGTTCACCTCGAAGGAAGAAGGCGAAAAGGCTTTCGCCACCATCGAGGGCAAGCCCTTCACCGTGACGAAGGTCGAGAAGAAGGAGGGCAAGGAACAGCCGCCACAACTCTACGACCTCACCTCGCTGCAAGTAGACTGCAACCGCAAGTACGCCTTCTCTGCCGAGATGACGCTCAACCTCATCCAGAGCCTCTACGAAAAGAAGATTACCACCTATCCGCGTGTCGATACGCAGTATCTCTCCGACGATATCTATCCTAAGTGTCCGCAGATTATGAACGGGCTCTACCAGACCAAGTTTGCGGGTATCGCCCCCTATGCGGAATTCATCAAGCCTATCGGTGGTAAGGCGCTGAAAAAGTCGAAGCGCGTCTTCGATACCTCAAAGGTCACCGACCACCACGCCATCATCCCCACAGGTGTCATCCCGCAGAACCTCACCGATGTTGAGCAGAAGGTCTTCGACCTCGTGGCAAGGCGCTTCATCGGGGTTTTCCTGCCCGATTGCAAATTCTCAACAACGACGGTATTAGGTGAGGTTAAAGGCGAGAACGAAACCGTTGAATTTAAAGTCACTGGCAAGGAGATCCTCGACCCCGGCTGGCGCGTCGTCAGAGGCGACAATACTGCCACCGAAAAAGAGGATCAGCAAGACACATCTCTCACCTCTAACCTCTCACCTCTCACCTCTGATCCTGAGCGCACCCTCCCCACCTTCGTCAAGGGCGAAAGCGGTGAGCACAAGCCCACCCTCACCGAGAAATGGACCACGCCCCCGCCTTATTACAACGAAGCCTCCCTGCTCCGCGCGATGGAGACGGCTGGCAAGTTCGTGGAAGACGAGACCCTCCGCGCCGCCATGAAGGAAAACGGCATCGGGCGCCCCTCCTCCCGTGCCAGCATCATCGAGACCCTCTTCAAACGCCACTATATCAAGCGTGACCGCAAGCGTCTCATCGCTACGCCGACGGGTATCGAACTCATCGACCTCATCCGCGAGGAACTCTTGAAGAGTTGCGAACTCACAGGCATCTGGGAGAAGAAACTCCGCGACATCGAGCACCAGAAATACGATGCCCAGCAGTTCATCAACGAACTGAAACAACAGGTAGCGGAGATTGTGCAGGAGGTGATGTCCGATTCCAGCAACCGGCGCATCACCGTCCTCTCCGATGCCGACCTGAAGAAAATAAAGTCGTCAAAGACCGTCGCCCCTAATAGTTGAGTTCGAGTTCGGAGAACTGCAGGCTGTCGTTACCGAGATTGGAATAGTAAAATCCCCGGAAGTCGAAGGGCTTTCGGGGATTTTTTGTGTTTGATGCGACAGATTTTGAGGGGTATGTGCGGGTTTGTCGCAATATCAGGCACTTGTCGCAACAAACGGAAGCGAAAAACATGAAAATAGTTGGAACCTGCTATTTTTCATCCTAATTTTGCAGTGTCAGAAGTCAAAAACGACAAACGACAAAAGAGACAATTAATAAAATAAATAAGGTATAACAATTTAAAAATTACAATTATGAAGAAGATGTCCGTTTTGGTAAAGCAGGTGCTCATGAGCACACTTACCGTAGGTTTATTCGCAGTGTCATTCACCGCATGCAGCGACAATGAAGAGTTGTTACCTGAGAGCAGTGTTGCCGACAATAGTCAGGAGATGGCTGCCCAAAACGGTAACTCAGTTCAGCCCATCGGACTGATCTATAATGACTTCATCACGCCCAACGACGTGCAGATAATGAATGCCGACACCACCCAGATCGCCATCAGCAAAGCCCTGGCCGACAAGAAGGGCATCACCAGTTTCGTGGGCCGCCCGATGGGTATCAAGCAGAGCCTCGAGGAGATCCCTTATCTGCGCCGTGCCATCAAGGAAGAACTGGTAGGCGACAGGTATATCCTCACAGTGGTCCCAGCAGGTGTTGCTGAGGTGCTCGCTGGTCAGAATGTGGAACTCAACACCGGTATCTACGTCAACCCCAATGCCGCCATGACCCGCGGTGGTGAAAGCAACAAATACATCGACGATCAGAACAGGATCCACCCCGTAGCCGTCAGAATTCTCAGCCTGCCAGGTGAAGAGGGTACAAGGACCCGTAGCGGTGGCGCAAGCGACTACGTCACGCTCACAGCCGAGCAGATCATGAACGGTGAGAACTTCAACCTCCCACGTACCCGTGGTACGCTTGACGACATCAAGAATTTCTTCATCCGCTTCATTGGCAGCGGCGGTCATGTCACTTGCGACCAGAAAGAACGTCTGATCAATATGAACGGTACCCTGACACCAAAGAAGGTCACGCTCAAAGTGGGTAAGGAAGAGAAAGACACGCTGACCATCGACAGCAAGATACCATACGACGTCACGCTCGACTACACTCTGAGGTTCGATACACAGGTCACGACAAAGAGTTTCTGGGACGACCCCGTGGCATACGCCTTGGTAGCCTTCAACCCCTTCGGCATATTCAAAGTGGATACCAAGAGTTTTGAGACCCGTCTCGACGGTGCAGTCAAAATATCCCCTGAGGTCTCTATCGGTATCGGTGCCAAGGCCGAGATCCCCAAGGACCAGCAGAACTACAAGATTGCCAGCCTGGGCAACTACGTATTCGACTTCCAGGTAGGTCCCGTGCCCATCCCCGTTGTCCTCCAGCCCGCACTCTATCTCCACGTCGATGCAAGCATTGAAGGTCGTGTCTATACCGGTATCAAGTATGAATATGAAAGCGAGTTCTTCACAGAACTGAAGTATAAAAAAGGTAAAGGCTGGGGTTACGATGCCGACTATAAGACCAAGAAGGATGATCTCAGTATCCTCCCCCCACGTGGCACCATCAAGGGTAAAGCAGGTGTAGGTGTCATGCTCGGATGCGACGTCATGGTAGCCGCAGTGGCTGGTCCCTCCTTCAGCGTAGGCCCGATGGTAACCGCAGGTTTGGATGTGAAGATCGCCCCATGGGAAGAGAAATCGTTCTCCTTCGACGCCAATGTCAAGTTAGGTCTTCACGGCAGAGCCGGTGCCAAACTGAAATTATGGACGCTTGAAATCGCCGACTGGCAGACGGACGTGGTGTTCGGTCCTGAGAAGACCCTCTGGCAGTGTCATTTCGACGACAAGGATATCGAGAACACTTTCGGCAACAACAAACTCTACGAGATGGTGAAAAAGTTGAAGGAGGAAACTGCTGCCGAGGCTGCAGCCCAGATAGCCAAGAAGGCTGGGCAGTAGGATATCTTCCCTGAGATAGATTTAAAAAATCGGACTGATGTTTGGTCAGTCCGTTTTTTTTATTTATCTTTGCACCAACTAATTTCTCTAACGGTATGCAGAACTCTCTGGCGAAGCGGCTGACCTATCGCATCATGATAGTGGTACTGGTGATGTTGGCTTTCATCACCAGCATCGTCTATTTCTCCGTCAGGAACTACATGCTCGACGAGGCGCAGGGGCGATACGAGGGTATCCTGCGCAGGATGCAAGAGGAGACGCGCCGCAGACTGTCGGATATCTATGTGGCTGCGAAGAACAATGTACACGACATCGAGCGCGACATCGACCACCCCGACATGCTATACGACCACATGGAGCGCATCGTCAAGATGAATCCGGGGTTGAAGAGCAGTGCCATTCTGTTTCTGCCGGACTACTATCCCGAGAAGAAAGGCACCTTCATGCCTATGGTCAGACGCGATTCCACCGGACGGATGTACATCGCCAAGATCGATAGCGTGTATGGCTATTTTCGTGCGCCATGGTATCAGGATTGTTTGAAGAGCGATACAGGTATCTGGGTCGGTGCACACTTTGACCCCGCCCACGTTACAGATGTCAACCGACGAACGATGCTTACCACCTATGCCACCCCGGTTCACAACCATCAGGGACAGTCCGTGGGTCTGCTTTGCCTCCAATTGTCGCTTCAGTCGATGCATCGCGACTTTATCAGAGAGATTCAAAAGATGAACGAGAAGTATGAGAAGGGACACAAACGTAAGTCATACTGCTTTATCATCGACCGTCATGGACGTTATATCGTGCATCCTGACGAGAGCCTTATGCTGAATGAAAGTTTCGTGGAACAGACGAAAGAAACGCCCGACACCCTCGACGACCGCGTGGTGGCGGAAATGGTGAAAAGAGAGAAAGGAGAGGCCATGATGAATGTGGATGGTGTGGACTCTTGGATTTATTACCGCACCATCAAATATGTAGATTGGACAATGGTCATCGTGGTACCAGAAAAAGTCATCTTCCACAACGGAAAGATACTGAACACCATCATCCTGCTGACGATGCTCATCGGACTGGTAGTTCTCTACTTCATCAGCAGTCACCTGATCCGAAAGACCACCAAACCCCTGCACCTCTTCGCCATGTCGGCCGACCAGGTGGCACTGGGTAATTTCTCCTCACCACTGCCGGAGATCAAGACTGGCGACGAGGTGCGCCTGCTGCACGATGCCTTCGAGAATATGCAGACCTCGCTCTCCATCTATGTGGAGCAACTGCGGAAGACCATCACGATGAAGGCGGCCCTGGAACAGGAACTGAAAATCGCCCAGGGCATCCAGATGGCGATGCTGCCGAAGAACGCCCTGTCCACTTCAGGACGAAAGGATTTCGACCTTTATGCCTCGCTGACACCTGCCCGCGATGTGGGTGGCGACCTCTATGATTATTTCCTCCGTGACAACCGTCTTTTCTTCTGCATCGGCGATGTCACAGGCAAAGGCGTGCCCGCTGCCCTGATGATGGCGGTGATGAGGGCCATGTTCCGCAGTGAGGCCCGTCGTGCTGACAGTGCTGCTGCCATCGTAGAGGCGACGAATAAGAACCTCTGCGAGGAGTCGGCATCCGACTACTTCGTCACGATGTTCGTGGGGATCCTCGACCTCCAAACAGGTCATCTCGACTATTGCAACGCCGGACATGAGGCTCCTTTCGTGGCTGGAGAGCCGTTGCCCATCAAGCACAACCTGCCCGTAGGCGCTCTGTCGGACTGGACGTATGAGGGACAGGAGGCGCAACTGAAGGATGGCGATATGCTGTTCCTCTATACCGACGGACTCACGGAGGCGAAGAACACTGAAAAACAGTCGATGGGCCGAAAACACGTGGTGCAACTGGTACAGGCGCACAACAACGATACCGCCCAGCAACTGGTGGAACAGATGGAGGCGGAGGCGCACCGTTATGCGGGTGAGGCAGAACAGAGTGACGATATCACCCTGCTGGCCATCAAATGGCATTCCTCTCCCCTCTCCCCTCTCACCTCTCACCTCTCTCTGAAAGCCTCGATGGAAGACATCGGATGTCTGCTACCATTCATCACTAATGCCGTCCAGCAGGCGGGTATAGACGAGAAGGAAGCCAAGCGCCTGCGTCTGGCGGTAGAGGAGTCGGTGGCCAACATCATCAACTATGGCGAGGCCACAAGCATCACGCTGCAGGCAAAGGTGGAGGACGGACAACTGGTACTGACCATCGACGACGACGGACAGCCCTTCGACCCCACCGAAGGCTCTACTACCGACCTCTCGGTACCTCCCGACCAACGGCCTCCTGGTGGACTGGGCATCATCATGCTCCACCAGATGACCGACGGGCTGGCCTACCAGCGTGCCGATGGACATAATATCCTGACCCTACGGAAAAAAGTAAAAAGGTAAAAAAGTAAAAGATATGTTTGCAATTAAGATTGATGAAGTGGAAGGAAGGCTCGTCGCTGCCCTTAGCGGCGACCTCGACAATGTGGCCAGCAGCCAGGCTGAAAAGGGCCTCGCACCTGTTTTCGAGCGTACCGACTGCGATGTCGTGCTCGACTGTACTGAACTGAATTACATCTCCAGCAGTGGACTTCGCATCCTGCTCAATGTCTTCAAGCACACCCGTGCCAACGGACATTCTTCCACCTTGAAAGGAATGGCAGACGAGGTGAAGGAGGTGTTTGAGTTGAGCGGTTTCTTACAATTGTTTAAAGTAGAATAAAAAGGTAAAAGGGTAAAAATGAAGGCAGAGGAGATTAAACAACTTCAGGAAGAGAACGCATTCCTGAAGAAGGAAGTGGAGCGACTGAAGGACGAGTTGGTACGCATGGTGAGTCGCAACCTAGATCTGACGGAACGGCTGGAATACGATGTGGAGTTGAAACGTCGCACAGAGGTGGCCCGAGAAATCATGGAGGGCAATCTGGAACGACAGCGGAACGCTGACCTGCAGGACGACGGGCAACTCATGGCCATCATCGAGATGCGCTTGGAGAAAGACCGTCCGCACCTGCGTCCGGACTTCGACGCAACAGCCCTCGCGGAGATGTTAGGTGTGACCCAGACCCGTCTGGCACAACTGTTCCGCCACCAGACCATCCACCGTACACCGGATGCCTATATCGATAACCTGCGTGTTCTGGCTGCCCTACGCCTGCTGCGCGAACAACCGAACTACACCATTGCGGTAGTGGCTGAGGAGGCGGGCTTCTCGAATGTACGCACCCTACAGCGGCGTATACAGGAGGCCATCGGTATGAGTCCCGTAGACTATCGTCTGATGCTGACCCGCGACCTATAACCCAACTGCCGATATCACCGCCCTAAGACAATAAATGGGCCAGTTCTTTCGTTATATGAAGGTATGCGAAAGATTTTCATCATAGCATCTGTTGCCGTCTCTTCCCTGCTGTTCACGGGCTGCGGGGCGGATCAGGCATTGAAGAAGGCAGAGAAATTCTATGCCATCGGGGAATATTATGATGCGGCGGCACAGTATCGGAAGGCCTATTCAGCAACCCCCTCGAAAGAGAAGGAGAGACGCGGCCAACTGAGTGCAAAGATGGCGGAGTGCTATCGGAGGATCAACAATACCAACAAGGCCATCACCGCTTACAAGAACGTGATCCGCTACAAGCAGGCCGACTCGTTGACGCACCTGCGACTGGCACAGCAATTGATGAAGACGGGCAATTACAAGGAAGCAAGCAAGAATTTCCAAGCGGCTATCGACTCGTTGCCTAATGAAGAGATTATGTGGCTGGCGAAGAGCGGTCTCGAAGCCGCGAAGATGGCGCCTGAATGGAAGAAAGAAGGCTCGAAATACACCGTGAAGCGTATGGACCTCTTCAACTCGCGTCGCGACGACTACTCCCCTGCCCTCGCTGGTGAAGAGAGCGATCAACTCTTCTTCACATCCACCCGTAACCAGGCACAAGGCGACGAGTACAGCGGTATCACGGGTTCGAAACCCGCTGACATTTTCTGGGCCCAGAAGGACGAGAAAGGCAAGTGGGGTAAGCCGCAGAGCATCGACTCGGAACTGAATTCCGACTTTGATGAAGGGGCGTGCTGCTTCTCGCCCGACGGTAAGACGATGTACCTGACACAGTGCAAGACCGACCCGCAATATCCCCGCTACGCCACCATCGCCATGTCGAACAGAAGCGACGCTGCATGGAGCAAACCCAAGGAAATGAACATCTCGAAGGACACGCTTTCAAGTTTCGCCCATCCCGCCGTATCACCTGATGGCGAATGGCTCTATTTTGTGAGCGATATGCCAGGTGGCTTAGGAGGTATGGACATCTGGCGTTGCAGACTCCTTTCCGGTAGCGAGACAGGCGGTGTGGAGAACCTCGGTGCACCCATCAATACAGCAGGCGACGAGATGTTCCCCTCGTTCCGACCCAACGGTGATCTCTACTTCTCTTCCGACGGGCATCCGGGCCTTGGCGGACTTGACATCTTCATCGCCAAACCCAAGACCGTCGGTTGGATGGTGGAACATCCGGGCTTCCCGTTGAACTCACAGGGCGACGACTTCGGCATGACCTTCGAGGGACTGCTCAATCAGGGCTATTTCTCGTCGAGTCGTGGCGACAACCGCGGACTGGACCATATTTACAGTTTCTTCAACCCCGAGATCGTGCAGACGGTGAAGGGCTGGGTGTATGAGCAGGACGGCTACGAACTGACGGATGCACAAGTGTATATGGTAGGTAATGACGGCACGAACCTGAAACTCAGCGTACGCGGCGACGGCTCGTTTACGCAGGAGATCAAGTCGGGTGTAGACTATGTGTTGCTGGGTACCTGCAAGGGCTTTTTGAACCATCAGGAGCAGTTGCGTGTGGAGCCTGTGACGGAATCGGAGGAATATGTGTTGCAGTTCCCACTCGCCAACATCGGTGCGCCCGTACTGATAGAAAATATCTTCTACGACTTCGACAAGGCGACACTGCGCCCCGAGTCGGCTACCGCCCTCGACGAACTCGTAAAACTCCTGAACGAAAACCCCAATGTGACCATCGAACTGTCGGCACATACCGACTACAAAGGCTCCGACCAGTATAACGAACGTCTTTCGCAGCGTCGTGCGGAGAGTGTTGTGAACTATCTGATAGAGCACGGCATTGCTGCAGACCGTCTGACCCCGAAGGGCTATGGTGAGGGCAAGCCCAAGACCATCAAGAGAAAGGTGGCAGAAAGATATGCGTTCCTCAAGGCGGGCGATGTGCTGACCGAGGACTTCATCGCCAAACTACCCGAGGAACAGCAGGAGCAGTGCAACCAGTTGAACCGTCGCACCGAGTTTACAGTGCTGCGGACAACTTACGGTATGTTCGATACGGAAGGTAAATTAATACAAAGGCCGCAACCAAAAGAAGAACCACAGGATTCAGAGGAATCTCAGTCGTCGGAGCCGTGGTAAGGAAGACACTCAGTGAGGTGAGCACCCCCTGAACGGCCACCAGTATACTGGCCTTCAATGCGCCCCATCCGCCAAAGACGAAGAAAAGCGCCACACTCATCACCACACAGAACGCCGTCCAAAGGAGGGACAGTCGGTGGGCCTTTTCCTGCGGACTCTCGGGCAGGTTCATCATCACCCGCTCCGTGAATCCATTGTCCTCAATCTGCTGCTCTGCAGCCTGCTTGAAGAACTGCTCGATTAATATATTGTCTTTATCGGTCATATCCATTGGCTTTTAAATAATCTGTCAGTTTTTCCTTGCCCCGCTTCAAGTGCGACTTCACGGTGTTCTGGGGCATTCCCGTGATGTCACTGATCTTGTCAATCGGATGTCCGTCGATCAGTTGGAGGGTGATACAGGTGCGCTCCACCTCTTTCAGTTGCGAGAGGGCCTGATAGAGGTCCATCTGCAAGCCGGCATCTCCTGAGAGCGCTGACATCCGTGCCACTTCCCTCGAATCAAGGTCATCCGTCTGTTTCCTGCTCCGCACCTCGTCGTAGAACACGTTGTAGGCAATGCGGAAGAGCCAGGTGGAGAAACTCGAAATACCCTTGAAATTGGTGATGTTCACGTAGGCCTTGATAAAAGTCTCCTGGGCCAGGTCGTCGCTCAACTGCTCATCGCCCAGAGTCTGGTTCAGGAAGAACCGACGCACAGGTGACTGGTATTTCCGTACAAGTTGGTCGAAGGCCCGCTTGTTGTGGAAAACCGCCACCTGCGTCACGAGGGCTATGTCAGTGAGTGCCGCCATCAGTTTATTAAACTAGTCTCTTCTCGGGCATCACGAGCCAAAGCACGATGTAGAAGATCAGTCCACAGAAGGCTGTGAAGATGGTGAGGAAAGCATAGGCGATACGCACCATCACGGGGTCGAACTCCATATACTCGGCGATACCGCCGCAGACACCTGCTATCACTCTGTCGTTAGAGCGCATCAATCTCTTTGTCATAATTCTGTATTATTTAAGTTGTTGTTATTGCTGTTATTATTGTTCCTTATATTATTCAGTGGGTCGTTGCCAGTGTTTCCCGACTGACGGGCCACAAACCACTTGCCCAGTCCGATGAAGAACACCAGTGCACCGATGCCGATACCGAGTTTGCCGAGGATGATGCCGAGGAAGATGGCGAGTCCCACACCCACGAACATCTGTCGGATGCCTGACTGATACTCACTGGCCAGGAATTTGCTGTCATTATCCTTCAATATCTCGTCGGGGATAGGCTGTCCGTTCTGGATGGCCATCTGTGCCAGTTTATAGCGCTCCTTCCGATTCCTGTTGACAAAGTAGAAGATGGCAATGATGATCAGTAGCGGAGCCAGGAGGAAGATGACGACAATGGCAACAATACTGACAGCCATCCAAGGGGCGAAAAAGCCGCCGACGGTATCCATCACGTCTTTGAGTTCTTCCACATCACTGCTGGTCGAATAGGTCGTGCCACGGCGATAGGTAATGTACTTGTCATCCTCAGCATCTTCGGCGTCTGCCGCAGATGTAGTGTCAGAAAAGGCCTCAATAGCATCCTTTTTGTTCTTGGAAGAATCCACCTGCTCCGTACGGGGCGTGTGGCGATGCTTCTGTGCTACTGCCTCGGCATTCTGTCCGAGTGTGAGCACCATTGCGATTGCGATTAAATACTTTTTCATATCTCTCTTGTTTTTTGTTTTCTACAGCCGTTTGACGTAACAAATCATAAATTAGTTGCAAAGATAATTGTTTTTCCCATATTTTTTTTAATTTTGCATGCAAAATATGCAATTACCAGAGGATTTCGTACGGGAAACGCGGCTATTGATGGGCGAGGAGCGCTTCAATCGTTTTATGGAGGCATTTAACGAGGATGCCCCCGTCAGCATCCGCCTCAATCCATCTAAGGTCTCTCACGCCGTTGGCGAGAAAGTGCCATGGTGCAAAGAAGGCTTTTATCTCTCAGGAAGGCCTCAGTTCACCTTCGATCCGCTTTTCCACGCCGGTTGCTACTACGTGCAGGAGGCCGCGTCAATGTTCGTCACCCATGTGCTCCGAAGTGTAACAGAGGGACGGTTCTTTTGTGACATCGCTGACGATGTCACAAAAGAACCGTCCCTCTGTTACACGTCCCTCTGTTACACCCTCGACCTCTGCGCTGCCCCTGGCGGCAAATCCACAGCCATCCGCACCGTATTACCCGAAGGCAGCACCCTCGTCAGCAACGAACCCATCCCCACCCGTGCCCAGATACTTCTGGAAAACATCACGAAATGGGGCTGGCCCGACTGCATCGTCACCAACAACTATCCCCGTGACTTCCGAAAGGCGAAGGCCCGGTTTGACATCATCCTCTGCGATGTGCCTTGCTCTGGCGAGGGGATGTTCCGCAAGGATCCTGCGACCATCAGCGAGTGGAGTTTGCAGAATGTAGAGAAGTGTTGGCGACTGCAACGGGAGATTGTCGCCGATGCCTGGGAATGTCTGAACCCGGGCGGCTTACTTATATATAGTACGTGTACCTATAATACAAAGGAGAACGAGGAGAACGTACGCTGGATCCTCGACACCTATGAGGCCGAAGCACTCGATATCCCCGTTGATCCGAGTTGGAACATCACGGGCTCACTGCTCCCGGGCTTCGACGTACCCGTCTACCGCTTCATCCCCGGCATCACCCGTAGCGAAGGACTCTTCTTAGCGGTACTCAGAAAAAGTGGTGAGTGGAAAGAGGTAAGAGGTAAGAGAAATGACTTGCGGCAGTTACAAGGCTTGAGTATTCTCTCACCTCTTACCTCTAACCTCTCACCTCTTAATATAGACCTCCCCTACTCCGAGGCTCTCAAATATCTGCGTGGCGAAGCCCTCGTGCTGCCTGCTGATGCTCCTCGCGGTATCATTACCGTCACCTATAAAGGCATCCCTCTCGGCCCTGTGAAGAATATCGGCAATCGCGCCAAGAACCTCTATCCGAAGCCTTGGCGCATCAAAACCACCCATCTCCCAACTGAAGAAGTAAAAATCATAGATATACAATGAAACCGTATTTAGACATTCTCAACCGCATCCTGACGGAAGGCACAGAGAAAAGCGACCGTACAGGCACAGGTACCATCAGTATCTTCGACACCCAGAGCCGATACAACCTCGATGACGGTTTCCCCCTGCTTACCACGAAGAAGCTCCATCT
>JAGCRH010000123.1 GCA_017964785.1 Prevotella sp. | reverse complement strand
TGTTGAGGAAGTGGTTCCTGTTCCATATCTCTACCGTACCGTCAGCAGCACTCAGCAACCTGCATGATACGGGCTGGGCCGATTTCTTCATCTGATAGATTTCCGGCTGGACGGTTCTGTCGGGCCATATCGTGCCATAGGTGCGGGCGCCTATGCCGTAACTGAAATAGGTTCCCTCCTGCTGCTCCGTCTCGAAATCGAGGTTCAGCAACTGGCCCGATGCGTCGGCAATGACGACATTGTCCATCAGTGCATCACAGATATACACCTGGGTGTCCTGTCCGTGGGTTTGCTCGTTGCGGCCGATATTCACGGGGAATGGCGCGTTGATGATGTTGCCCTGTGCTTCCATCTGGGCTACCTGCGTGTTGTCGATACTTACCGTCATCTGCTTGCCATCGTAGCAGGCTTCCACATGGTGCCACTTGTTCTCCCAATTACCGGGCAGCGGGGCTGACAGTTCATACTTGTGGTTCGTTGCCGCAGGCCTTCTGCCGAAGGGACGGGCTTCGTTCTGTGCCCCCTCAGGAGCCTTGTCGGTGTTGATATAGAACATCAGTTGTTCTTTGCCCTTCTGCTCGATGCCAAACTGCCATTCGCCCTTGGTTACGAACGAGCCGCAGGAACTGATGAGTTTACGGGGACAGACATCGAAACTGATGGTCAGTGTATTGCCGGTAACCTCCAGGCAGTCGTCACGATAAACTTCAACCCACTCGTCGTGGCCGCTGAGGTCTATCACGTGGTTTTTACGGTTACGGCTGTCGGCCACCAGTTTGGCGCCCATGATATGTGTCATCACGTCATGGCCCGATTTGTCGACGAGCCTTCGCGCGGGCTGGGTCAGTCCCGGCGACACAAAGTCCCAGACGGCACCACCAATGCTTCGCTCGTGGGTATAGACGGCGCGCCACATCTCGTCGAACATGCCACCGCCGTTGCCAGCCACCGATATGTACTCATCCATGAACGAGGGACGCACATCGCCGTCGCCATGACGGCCCACCCTAAGGTCGAGGGCCAGCGGCGTTGGGTAGCGCGGACCGATGATGTCCTCGGCGGGATGGCTATAAGCATTGCCGCCGTACATCCACCAGCGGGTGTGGTCGTATTTGCGGCCTTCGTCAATCACCTCACCGATGTTGGGGCCCTCGCCGCTCTCGTTGCCGGCACTCCAGAACAGCACCGCAGGCTGGTTGCGGTCGCGCAGTACCATACGGCGCACACGCTCCCTATACATCGGTATGAAGCGCTTGTCGCCTGAAACCCATTCGGTGGCATGCGCCTCTACGCCGGCCTCATCAATAATATACAGTCCGTAGCGGGCGGCATATTCCAGATAGCGCGGCACGGGCGGATAGTGGCTGGTTCGCACACCGTTAAAACCAAACTGTTTCAAGATGGTCATATCCTTCTTGATGAGTTCGTCCGTGACAGCGTGGCCGTTGTCGGGATCCTGCATGTGCGAGCACTGCGCATTCACCTTCAGCGGCTTGCCGTTCAGATAGAATACGTTGTCGCGCATCTCAGTCTCTTTAAAGCCCACGTCCTGACGGGCATCCTCGGGCGTACTTTCCGACAGGCGCTTGCCCGTTGCGGCATCCACGAGATACATCTTAAGCTCATACAGGTTCGGCGTCTCGGCCGTCCATTTCAAGGGGTTGGCAATATGCTTGTTCATGTTCAGCGTCAATGTGCTGTTGCCGTTGGCGAACGTCGCCGTCTGACTTTCCAATCGCGCCACTTCCTGTCCGTCGGCACCAGTCAGCACGGCCTGAACCTTCAATGGTGTCCTCACCGGCTGCTTGTCATAACTCCTGACGGTCACCTCGATGTTCAAGTCCGCATCCCGGTAATCCTTGTCCAGATCTGTCGTTACATACCAGTCGAACAGACGGGTCTTGGGCGTGGCATAGAGGTATACATCGTCGAAGATGCCAGTCAAGCGCCAGTAGTCCTGCCCTTCTAAATAATAGCCGTCGCTGTATTTAATCACTTTCATGGCCAGCGTGTTGCGACCTTTCTTCAGGTACGGAGTGATATTGTACTCGGCAGGCTCCTGAGCGCCCTCGTTGTAGCCCACCTCCTGACCGTTGACCCACAGGAACGAGGCCGATGCCACCTTCTCGAAGCGCAGGAAGACCTCTTCGCCATTCCAATCGGCAGGAATAGTGAATGTGGTGCGATAGGCTCCCGTCGGGTTATAGTCACGCGGAGTCATCGGTGGGTCGGCCTTGAACGGCGCGGCCACGTTGCGGAACAGCGGGTCACCGTAGCCTCTCATCTCCCAGTTCGACGGCACGTCGATAGTCGCCCACTTCGAGTCGGAGAACTTCTCCTCGAAGAAGTTGCCAGGTATCTCCTGAGGTGTATCGCCATAGAAGAATTTCCACTTACCATTGAGTAGGATATGATGTCCCGGAATGTAGTATGCGCGCGCTTCTTCCTGTCCGTATTCAAATACGTCGAGGTTCTCGATGAAATAATACAGGTCGTCAAACCCTTTCTTCTCTGTCTGTGCCGATACTGCCACCATGGCCGGTATCATCAGCAATGTCATGAATAGCTTTCTCATAAGTTGATATGATTATATGTTGTCTCGAATCATTTTACATTGTACTCAAACCAATCTACATCCACATAGTTCTTTGTATTCTGGTTGCTCTGTGCAAAGAGGCCGAGCATAACACCCGTGAAGCCGCCGATGGTCTCGGTACTGAGGAAGCGGTACTCCATCTTTGCAAGTGTGGTGAAGTTGGTGCCGTCGGAGGATGCCTGCATGTAGTAGAAGTCCTTGTCAGAGGTGATGCGCAGATAGGCTTTGTCGCCATTCAGCGAAATTTCCTTTTCGCAGTGGCAGGTCTGGCCGAGACGGATGTTTGACTTCACAAACAGTTTTCCTTCGCGATGCTCCACCACCACGTCGTAATGATTCAATGGTGCGGCGTAAGCGGTGATACCGGCCTGCATACCTTCCGTCAAATGTGAGAGGTCGAACAGGGCTGTGGCCATAAAATTCAGTTCCGTCTGGCGGCGGGCAATGAATGTGGGCGAGGCAGTCTCACTGAGGTCAATTGTGCTGGGACGGAGACGCAGAAAACCTTTGCGCTCCGTTAGCGAATACTTGGTATAGTCGGGATTGCACAGGCTCATCCAACCCATCGGCAAGCCCAAAGAATGATAACTGTCCGTAGGGGCAGTTCGCTTGACATAATTAAATTCCTCGCGCACTGGTTCTTGTGCCATTTGAACCAAAGGCAGCGTTTGGCATTGTATATCTATCTGCAACGTGCCGTCGCCATTCACCACAGGCCAGCCGCCCGTCTCCCACTGCACCGGTGCTAACATGGTTTCGCGGCCCATCACATGCTGCAAATAGCCGCTTGTGCGATAGCCCAGACAAATCATCCACCAAGAGTTATCTGGAGCCTGAATCAAATCAGCGTGGCCCAGACCTTGTATCGGACTGTTCTGCATCTTCATATTGAAGTGCGAGAGGATGGGATTGGCCGGGTTCGACTCATAGGGACCGAAGAGACTCTTGCTACGCAGGATATTCACATGATGCCCGTGCTCCGTGCCGCCTTCTGCCAATAGCAAATAATAGTAGCCATCCTTTTTGTAGATATGCGGTCCCTCAGGATAACGCCCGCCGAGACCTATTCCCAAATGATGAATCTCGCCCAACTGTTTACCCGTTTCCACGTCAATCTCGCAGATCTTGATGTCGCCCTCCTTCCACAAGAAATAGCATTTACCGGCGTCCCAATAGAGTGTCGGGTCGCAACTGCCGATGGCGAAATCTATCACGATAGGCTCCGACCATTCCCCTGCGGGATTGTCCGTCCACACGTAAAAGTGTCGGCGCGAGGGGAACACCGTTGTCACCATGTAGAACCGTCCTTCGTGGTAGCGGATGGTCGGCGCATAGATGCCGCTGTTGCCGTCGGTGCCTGTCAGATCAATCTGTGAGGGCCGCGTCAGGCAGTTGCCCACCTGTTCCCAGTTTACCAGGTCTTTCGAGTGGAATACCGGCACGCCAGGGAAGTATTGGAACGTGCTGTTTACGAGATAGAAATCATCGCCAGCCCGGCACACGCTCGGGTCGGCATGGAATCCCGGCAGCACGGGATTCTTGAAACCCTGAGCACATGCCGCAGATGCGAGCAGCACCAGCGTAACTGTGATAAATGTCCTGATATTCATGTCTATTTTGCAATTGATGCTGCGAAGATACGAAAAAATATTGTAAATATACTTGTTTTCACTGAATTATGACTATCTTTGTGCCGAGTTTTAACAAAAGTTGAGTCTCTTCACTTGAGAATTCTTAGGATTTGGGTATATGGCAAAAGAACTTTTAACGATGAAGCACTATCTGAAAACGTTGGAGGAAACCGTCCGCCAACAATGGGATCAGAAGGCACTCTGTGACTACGAGGGTGATGTCTATACGTATGCAGATGTGGCAACAAGCATTGAACAGTTTCGGATCTTTCTGACCGAGGCTGGTATTACCAAGCGCAGCAAGATTGCCATCTGCGCACGGAACTGTGCCCGCTGGGCCATGACGTTCTGGGACATCAATGTCAATGAATGCGTGGCAGTGCCCCTTCTGGCCGATTTCCACCCCAACAGCATCTCCACCTTCACGCACCATTCCGACAGCGTGCTACTTTTCACCGACAAGGAAATCTGGGAAAAACTCAATCCTGGACAGATGCCCAACCTCAGGGCAGCCATCAACGTGAAGGACCGCTCGATGCTCTGGCATCGCGACGAGATGGTGGCTGAGGCCTGGGAGAACCGCGAGAAAACTTTCGCACAGAAACATCCCACAGGTTTACCGAAGGAACAGGTCTCTTATCCGTCGGACAACATGGACAAACTGGCCATCATCAATTACACCTCTGGAACGACTGGCAACCCCAAAGGCGTTATGCTCACCTACGGGGCCATCTCAGATACCGATGCATTCGCCAACAGTCATTTCCCCAACCAGCCCGGTGAGACCATCGTCTCCATGCTCCCCATGGCCCACATGTACGGACTGGCCATCGAGTTTATCCATCCTAATGTCGACGGTGTGACGGTCTATTTCCTTGGCAAGACGCCCTCGCCCTCCACACTGCTGAAAGCCATGCAGGAGGTGAAGCCCTATATGGTGGTCACGGTGCCGCTGGTGATGGAGAAGGTGTACGCCAATTCCATCAAGCCCGCCCTCGACAAGATGAAATGGCTGACAGCCATACCCCAAGCCCGCAAGGCGATTTACAAGATAGTCCGCAAGAAGGTGATGGCAGCGTTTGGCGGTCAGGTGCGCGGATTCATCATGGGTGGTGCTGCCCTGAAACCCGAGGCAGAAGATTGTTTCACCAAGATTCGCCTGCCATTTACGGTGGGCTATGGCATGACGGAAGCCTGCCCGTTGCTGGGTTATGAATGGTGGACGGAGTTCGTGCCAGGTTCCTGCGGCAAGCCCGTCCACGATCTTCGCATCAGTTCCGACGACCCGAGGAATGTCCCTGGGGAAATACAAGTGCGGGGCGCCAACATCACCATCGGCTATTACAAGAATCCAGAGGCCAATGCTGCCGCGTTTACCGACGACGGATGGTTCCGCACAGGCGACTTAGGCCTGTTGGACGATAATAACAACATCTTCATCCGAGGCCGCATCAAGTCGATGATCCTCAACTCTTCCGGCCAGAACATCTATCCCGAGGAGTTGGAGGCTGTGTTGTCTGGCTGCCCATACGTGAGCGAATCGCTGGTTGTGGAGCGTAAAGGGAGGTTGGTTGCGCTGGTATATCCCGAGATACCTGATGATTTGGACATGAACAAACGTTCGGAGATTCCTGCGCTCGGCTCTGCCGCTTTGACGAAGATCAAAGAACTCATCCGCGCCACCGCCAACAAGTCACTGCCTGTTTACAGTAAGATCAACGAAGTGGTATTTGTGGACGAGCCTTTTGAAAAGACACCGAAAATGAGTATCAAACGCTATTTGTATCGGTAACAATGAAAAGAATACTGTTCGTCTGTCATGGGAACATCTGCCGAAGCCCGATGGCAGAGTTCGTCATGAAGGACCTCGTCAGGAAAGCAGGACGTGAAGACGAGTTTTACATTGAATCGGCGGCCACCTCAACGGAAGAGATAGGCAACAGCGTCTATCCCCCTGCCCGACGGAAACTGGCGGAGCACGGCATCGGCTGTGCAGGCAAGACGGCACGGCAGATGACGCGCTCGGACTACGACCGTTACGACCTGCTGATTGGCATGGACTCGTGGAACATCCGTAACATGCGGAACATCTGCGGCGGTGACCCGGAAGGAAAGATGGTGATGCTGATGGACTTCACCAGACGGCCCGGCGACGTGGCTGACCCTTGGTATACGGGCGACTTCGAGGCCACTTGGCGCGATGTGTTGGAGGGGTGTCAGGGATTATTAGATCAGTTAGTGAGATAGATGGCGATACAAGTGACATACAGACGGACAAGTCGGTTATCGATGCGTATCGTGAAGAATGGTGATGTGCATGTGTCGGCACCCATCGGAATGCCTCGCAGTAAGGTGATGGCATTCATCGAGGAGCACAAAGACTGGATTGATCAGGCAAGGAAGAAGACCTCTGAGCGTCAGAAGCAG
Organism: Prevotella sp.; assembly: GCA_017964785.1. Taxonomy (GTDB): domain Bacteria; phylum Bacteroidota; class Bacteroidia; order Bacteroidales; family Bacteroidaceae; genus Prevotella. Next base: position 3,146 of record JAGCRH010000123.1, on the reverse strand, counting down.
CGGGCAGCGTTCTTCAACAAACTGCCATTAGCCACTCGCGCCCAGGCCGACGAAGCACTGAAACGGTTAAAGGCGTTGGTGGAGCCGATGGTGGAACGGCACGCCCAGGAGATGGGCGTCCAACCGAGCAGAGTCTATTACAAGCCCACCATCTCGCGCTGGGGCCAGTGCAACGTCCGCGACCGCAGCATCTGCATCTCTGCCTACGTGCTGTTGTTGCCAGAGTGGTGTGTCGAGCACGTAGTCGTTCATGAGTTGTGTCACCTCTTAGAGCCAAGCCACAATGCCCGCTTCCATTCTCTTATGGACAAATATTTCCCCCGCTGGCGCGAGGCCCGCCGAGAAACTCACAAGATTTTTATTTCCATGGTCGTTTTCTGCACTTTCATGCCCATGTTCCTGTAAAATGATAATGCAGGGTCATTGCCCTCCCATACATTCAGGGTGATGTTGTTGCAGCCTATTGACAAGGCATAATCGCGCACAAACTCATACAGTGCCTTTCCGACATGCTTGCCCCGAGCCTTTTCATCCACGCAGATGTCGTCAATATACAGCGTCTTGATGTCTTGGAGCAGTTTGTCATCCCTGACCTCTGTAATCAAGCAGAAAGCATGTCCCAAGACATCATTTCCGTTGTCAAAGACGAATACGGGTTTGTTGTCATCTTCGAGCAGGGCTTCAAGTTCCTGTTCATTATACTTAGTTGTGTTCGGCTTGAACAAATCCGGGCGTATCACATGGTGCACCATATCTACCTGATGCAGCAGTTCAATGATACGTCCGATGTCGTTTTTATTGGCTTTTCTAACCATCTGATTTTCGTTTTATTCACTAGTACTATAAGTGTGAACGCTCGAACCTTGGGCGGAGGGCAGGTAATTAATGCCCCACCAACACATCTGCAGGAGGACGAAGGAACCGATGAGCATCCATAGAGCGAGCCGATTGCGATGGCGTGGTAACTGGCGGTAGTGGATATAGACGAGGTAGGCGAGCCAGGTGATGGCGGCCCATGTTTCCTTGGGATCCCACGACCAGTAGTGGCCCCATGCCTCCTTGGCCCAAAGTGCGCCGAATAACATGCCAATGGTGAGGAAGGCAAGACCGACATAAACGAGGTTGTCGGTAATGTCCATTTCAGAGGTGAGAGGTGTGAGGTGAGAGGTGAGAGGTTTCTTCCTAAACAGAAGAAACAATGCCATCACTGCTGCTGCACCAAGCACGGCGTAGGCGAACATATAGACGATGACGTGTGGCGCAAACCAAGGACTCTGTAGGGCGGGCATCAGCGTCTTGTCGTGTATCTCCGGCTTGAAGAGGTTCACACAGATGAATACCAGGGCGAGGACAGTCGAGAACGTCAGAATCCACTTGTATTTCCAGCGCGAATAGACGATAAGTCCCGCAAACGGCAGGAAGAACGAATACCAGAGTCGCGTCTCGCCCATCGTACGTAGCGGCGGACGCTCCAACGAGATCCACATCGAGAGGATGAACGAGAAGAAAACGAGCAAGCCCAAGACGGTTGTCGTGTAGGCCATACCTGTTTTATCCTTCCACGCAGCCCAGGCACCCACGGCCCAAAGCAGCACCGCTGCAATCGCGAAATAAATAAAATGTTCCCAACTCATGCGCGTTTCCTCCCTCCAATAACAAACATACAAACCGCTCCCGCCAGCATCATATAGATGCCCGTATAGACCAGCGGCAGCCACGGGTCGCTGACGAGTTCGAGTATCGAAATCTGACTCTGGGCCCCCATCTGTGTGTCGTAGCCATACTGATAGATTTTCCAGCCGTCCACCTCGTAGGGCTTGTTCACATCCACCGTGGTCTCAATGTTTTTGCCCGTCTTCGTCAGAATCTGAATCTCCGAGGCGAAACGCTTGGGCGAGCCGTCGTCGTAGGTATCCATGATAAACCGCTTCAGTTCGATGGCTATCGGCATCTCCTTGACCACTCCCTCCTGAGTCAACGCCCGCCATTCTGGTTCGCCGATGGTGGTAATCATTTTTACCCGCTGCATGTCGGCATTGCCAAGCGTGGCGGTGGTCAATGCAATGAAAAGTCCCAGATGGTTCAGCAGGAAAGCAATGTTAGAGGTGAGAGGTGAGTGGTGAGAGGTGAGAGAAATAATTCGTTTCAACGTAACCACACCCAGAATCACCGCAATATACACATAGACCAGCACGAAGGGCCAGAACGACAGCATATTGTTCAGCCACGTGCCATTCACCTGCTGTCGCGTCAGTCCCATAATGATCGTCAGCGCCACGGCATATACCATTGCTGGTATGGCAGCCTGATACGTCGACATCCATTGGAAGGCATATACTTTCTTGCGTAAGTACACCATCGCTGTTAACATCACAAAGAAGCCTGTCAGCACAATGCCGTTGGCAGGCCACGCAAATGCCTCCCACACCACAGGACCGACGCTCAGTTCGAGCATCAGTCCTGCAAAGATAAGGCCTCCTCCTATGAGGAAGCCTTCTTTCATATTCCAGGGTTTAGTCCACATCAGATCTCAATCAGTTTTCCGTTCTTCTTCGCTTCCTCAATCCACCCACCTTCTAACGATACGATAGCCAGTCCTCGCGTCATTCATGGCGCAAATATACGAAAAACAATCCAAACTTCCAAATTTTGGAGCAGCGAATTCAAAAAAAATTCACTTTTTCTTTGATGAGTCGTGACAAAATTCGCCTATAAGGCAAATTATTGCCCACTTTTAGGACATAATAAATGTTAATGCTTTTCCGTCGCCCGTGTACACTCAGTAGCGACCTTAAAAAAACGGGGAAAATATTTGGAACTTTCAAAAAAAGTTTATACCTTTGCATCGTGGAAATCCCGTGATGGAAATCCCGTCACGACAGCAACACTAAGAACACAGCGGGGTCAGGAACCTCTGTGCTTGCTAACTTTTTAAGCGTAAAACTACAAATATGTCTATTCCTAAAAATAATGTAACAATGAGACAAACGATTATTCTCGGCAATATCATCACGATGGATGAAAAGCGACCCTTTGCCAAGGCCGCATTAGTAAAGAATGGCGTATTTGCCTATATCGGCAGCGCAGAGGAAGCGAAGAGACTCGCCAGTAAGGACGCACAGGTGCTGGATTATGGTGACAATTTC